>NZ_JBCLVN010000112.1:0-304 GCF_039548315.1 Cellulomonas olei | reverse complement strand
GACAACGAGCTCGCCTCGGAGTCGTCGATGGCGCACATCGACGCGTTCATCCACGGCGTCGGGTTCGCGATGGTCGGCTCGGGCGACGTGGGCGAGCCTGACGTCCTGGTGACGATCGAGTCGGCCCTGAACGCCACCGGCGCTTGGTCGCCGCGCACCCGCCGCCTGAGCAGCGGCCTGGTGCAGATGGTCGACGAGTCCACCGGGCGTGTGACCGGCTGGGTGTACATGACCCCGCGGTCCACCGTCACCCTCGAGCGCGCCCGCAACGGCTTCAAGATCGTCGCCCGCGACGACCACAACC
>NZ_JBCLVN010000111.1:0-342 GCF_039548315.1 Cellulomonas olei | reverse complement strand
CTCCGCTGTCGGTACTACATGCGTAGCCGTGTCTATTAAGTTAACCCTCAGCGACCCGACGGGCAGGGTGCTTTGGGCGAGCTGTGTAAGTTTTAGCCGATTCGTCCACAGCGTACTGCACGGCGATTCTGTTCTATATGACAATCATTTTGGGTTTACAGACATCCCCTGATGATTGCTGGAGCCGAAGCTACCAGAAGTGCGGCTAGGCTGCTTACGCAGCTAGTTGAGCACCGTAGTTTTCGTCATTGGCAACTATAGAAAGTTGCAACAGTGGATTTACGAGTTCTGTTACCAACTCGGCATGCACCTAAAGTTTCATCACCGGCGTCGAATCCAAAT
>NZ_JBCLVN010000110.1:0-379 GCF_039548315.1 Cellulomonas olei | reverse complement strand
GGGATCACCGCGGCGGAGTTCGAGAGCCGCGCGGTCTCCCACGCCGACCCTGGGTGGACGGCCCGAGAACCTGCGGTCGCCGCGATGCTGGGTCTCCCGTGACTGCGACACCCCGCGATCCCGGCGGTGAACCGTGAGCAACAACCTCGTCGTCTGGTGCCGGAGCGGGATCGCGCTCACGTCCGAGGAGTTCGGCGCGGCCGCGGGCCGGCGATGGCCGGACGCGAGGATCCTGCACCTGGAACCACCCTGGGCCGCGGCGGTCAACGTCCAGGTCGACGGGGCCGATGGCGGGTTTCAGATCGACTACCACCGGAACCGACGAGCCTTCTGGTGCGACGCCTTGTGGTCGAAGTGGGGCGAGGTCGCGGCGTGGCTG
>NZ_JBCLVN010000109.1:0-430 GCF_039548315.1 Cellulomonas olei | reverse complement strand
TCGGGGACGGTCACGTCGAAGGCGATCTCGCTGGGGCTCGCGCCGGGGGCGAGGTAGGCGGACTCGTCGACCGCGACGCCGTTGACGGTGACGGGCGAGCCGTCGCCCGCGGAGGCCACGCGGTCGCCGGGCAGGCCGATGACGCGCTTGATGAGGTGGTCCTCGGACTGCTGCGGCATGAGGCCGATGACGATGAGCACGTCCTGCAGGGCGTTGGTCTCCGGGATGTCCTGGTCGGTCAGCCAGCCGCCGGGGTCGGCGAACACCACGATGTCGCCGCGGTGCAGGTCGAACGGGCCGGGCGCGAGCTTGTTCACCAGCACGCGGTCGCCCTCGAGCAGCGTGTCGTGCATGGACGCGCTGGGGATGAAGAACGCCTGCACCAGGAACGTCTTGACCACCCAGGACAGCACCACCGCGCTGACCAGGA
>NZ_JBCLVN010000108.1:0-443 GCF_039548315.1 Cellulomonas olei | reverse complement strand
GCCGGTCGCCGGCGTACCGGCCGGGCGGGCTGCCGGCGTGCCGGCCGGGCGGGCCGCGTCCGCCCCGGTGCTCGTCGTCGCACCGGGGCACGCGCACCGGACGCTGCGCCACCCGGTCGCGACCGGCCTCGGTGCGGCCGGCCTCGGTGCGGGCGCGGACGCACCGTCCGGGCCCGCCGCCCGCCGCGCCGACGTGCCGGCGTCGGTCGCGCTGACGCTGCTGTGCGCCGCCGGCGTGACGGCCGCCGTCGACGTGGTCGAGCTCCCGCGCGACCCCGGCGGCGACGCGCCGGACGCCCGGGGCGTCCCGGACGTCCCGGCGGGGGTGGTGCTGCTGGTCGTGGTCGGCTCGCCGAGCGCCCGGCACGGCGACGCGGCGCCGCTGGCGGAGGACCCCCGCGCGGCGGACGCCGACGCCGCGCTGCTGGCCGGGCTGGCCGGCG
>NZ_JBCLVN010000107.1:0-587 GCF_039548315.1 Cellulomonas olei | reverse complement strand
CCGCAAGCCGCAGTCGCGGGCCGCGTCGGCCGGGCGGGGCGCGAAGACCTGGATCGGGGACCTGAACATCTCGGCGCGCCCGGCTGAGGCCAGCGACCGGGCGGTCCCGGGGCACTGGGAGGGTGACCTGGTCATCGGGGCCCGGGGGTCCTCGGCCATCATCACCCTGGTCGAGCGGTCGACGAGGTTCGTGATGCTCGGTGCGCTGCCGGGCTCGCGGGTCTCCGGCGAGGTCACCCGGGTCCTGATCGACCTGATGGGCCGGGTCCCGGCCCAGCTGGCCAAGACCCTGACCTGGGACCAGGGCTCGGAGATGGCCCAGCACGCGGCCTTCACCCTGGCCACCGACTGCCAGGTGTTCTTCTGCGACCCGCACTCACCCTGGCAGCGCGGGAGCAACGAGAACACCAACGGCCTGCTGCGCCAGTACTTCCCGAGGTCCTCGACCGACTTCCGCACCTGGACCCAGGACGACCTCGACGCCGTCGCCCGCGAGCTCAACGGGCGCCCCCGCCAGACCCTGAACTGGCAGAATCCCGCCCAACGACTCAACGACCTACTCGTTGCAACCGCCGCCTGAAACCGCC
>NZ_JBCLVN010000106.1:0-648 GCF_039548315.1 Cellulomonas olei | reverse complement strand
GACGGCGCCGCGGCGACGGGCGCCGGTCCGGCGGGTGCAGCCGGGGCGGGTCCCGGCGCGGGCTCCCCGGCGCGCGGTGCGGGCGGCGCGTCCCGCGAGGACGGGGCCGGCGGGGCCTGACGCCCCCGTGTGCCGTCCGGCGGCTCCGGCGACGCGGCCGTCAGGGTCCGCCGGTGATCCCGCCGGTGAGGTCGTCGAGCGCGTCCTCGTACGCCCGGTCGCACGCGGCCTGCGCCGAGACGGTGAGCGCGCCCGACAGGCACTCCTGCCGGGCGGTCTCCGCCGGCCACAGGGCGAACGAGCCGAGCGTGCCCGCGCCGAGCAGGCCCGTGAGCGCCAGGCCCGCCACGAGCAGCGGCAGCAGGCCGCCGCGCATCCGCGCCACCGCGACCGCCCGCAGCGCCCGGATCCCGGTGACCACCGCGCCGGCCAGGAACGCCACGGTCGCGACGCGCCAGGGCAGCGGCAGCAGGCTGACCGCGACGCCCGCGAGCAGCCAGACGCCGAAGTGCCGCACCAGCCGGCCGACGCGCAGCACCGCCTCGGGGTCCGGGGGCGGTGGCGGCAGCGGCGGACGTGCCGCCCCGGTGCCCGGGCGGGCCGGCGGCAGCGCCGGCCGTGCCCCGGTCGCGGGGCCGGCGGGCGGCA
>NZ_JBCLVN010000105.1:0-1625 GCF_039548315.1 Cellulomonas olei | reverse complement strand
GACCGGCGGCCGCACGCCGGTCCGCCCGGGCGGCCGCGCGGCGCCCGGGGCGGTCCGCCGGCGCCGGACGCGCGCGCGCCAGCTCGTCCTCCAGCACCTCGACGGCTCCCGCGACCCACTCCCGGGCGGCACGCTCGACCTCGCGCGGCCGGTCCGCGGCCCGGTCGGCCGACGACCACGCCCGCGCGGCCGACGGTGCCCCGTCGGGGCCGGTCGCCAGCGCGTCGCGCAGGGTCCGCTCCGCCGCCGCGCCGACCGCGGCGAGCGTCGCGGACGCCGACGAGACCAGGTCCTGCACGAGCGGCAGCACGGCGGTCGCGCGGTCCTTCCCGGCGCGCCGCGACCGGTCGACCCGGCCCGAGGCACGCACGGCGTCCGCCAGCGGCGCGCCCGGCGCCGTCAGCTCCACCCAGCGCGCCTGGGCGCTGCCCTGGGCGACCGCCCCGCTGGTGACCGTGCGCCGGGCCTCCTCCGCGGGTCCGCGCACCGCGTCGTCCAGCGCCGTCCGGATCGCGGTGGCGGCCTCGGCCTGCCGCTCGACCGCGTCGGCGAGCTCGTCGACCCAGGGGCGCAGCGCCGCGAGCGAGCCGCGCAGCGTGCGGGCGACGACGGTCCTCGCCCGGTCGGGTCCGGCGAGCATCGCCAGCCACCGCTTCACGGGCGCGACGCGCGCCGGCTCGAGCAGGCCCTCGTGCGGGCCGACGTCCGGCACCACGAACAGCGGCGAGCCCTGCATCCCGTGCGTCCGGAGCCGCTCCAGCAGGTCGCCCCGCACGGTCGGCAGCGACGCGGGGTCGACCCGGTTCAGCACCATGGCCACGGACGCCCCGCGTGCGGTCGCCTCGCCGAGCACCCGCCACGGGAGCGCGTCGCCGTACCGCGCAGCCGTCGTGACGAACAGCCACAGGTCAGCGGCCTCCAGGAGCCGCTGGGCGGACCGGCGGTTGCTCTCCAGCACCGAGTCGAGGTCCGGGGCGTCCATCAGGGCGATGCCCCGCGGCACCTGCTCGGAGGCCACGACGTCGACCGCGTCGGTCACCGGGTGCTCGCGCACCAGCTCGGCGTCGTCGGGGTGGTGCACCAGCACGGGCCGCCGGGTGGTCGGCCGCAGGACGCCCGCGGCGCTCACCTCCGACCCCACCAGCGAGTTGACCAGCGTCGACTTGCCCGCGCCGGTGGACCCCGCCACGACGACGACGGCCGGCGCCGACAGCTGGCGGAGCCGCGGCACGAGGTGGTCGGCGAGCTGGTCCACGAGCCGGGTGCGGGACGCCCGCGCCTGCTCCGCGCCCGGCACGTCCAGCGGGAACGCCGTCGCCCGCGTGTCCCGCAGGAGGTCGGTCACCGCGTCGAGCAGCGACGTGGCGGCGAGCGGCCGGTCGAGGACGTCCCCCGCGGCCGAGCTCCCCTCCTCTGCGTGCACGGGCACATCCTCGCCCGTGACCGGGCACCGACCAAACCCCCGCGCCGCGCGACCTGCGATTCCGTGGGGCAGACGGCCCCGGGGCGGCGGGCCCGGGGCGCGTAGGCTGGTGCGCCGGACGGACGCCCGCCGGCGGGCCGTCCCCCGCCTCCATAGCTCAATGGATAGAGCAACGGCCTTCTAATCCGTCGGTTGCAGGTTC
>NZ_JBCLVN010000104.1:0-1641 GCF_039548315.1 Cellulomonas olei | reverse complement strand
CCCGCGGACCGGGGCGTCCGACTCGCAACGTGCGGCGATCAACGCACTAATCGACGAAGGGCCGGGCCAACTCCTCGCTCTCGCCGATGACATTCTCACCCAGGAGATGCTCAACCCGGCTGAGTCACCGATAGCAGTGCACGAGGACGGGCACTACGTCGTCGTCGAGGGCAATCGTCGCCTGGCCTGCCTCAAGCTCCTCCGCAACCCTGATCTCGCCGATGACCCGAAGGTCGCGGCCCAGTTCCGAGCGCTCGCTGCGAGGGGCACCGGACCAGACGAGGTCGAGCCGTGGGTCGCGGCGGACCGTCAGTCCGCTGCGCACTGGATCCGCCTTCGCCACACGGGCGAGAACGGCGGCGTCGGCGTGCGGTCCTGGAACCCCGAACAGCAGCAGCGGTTCACGCGCCAGAAGCACACTCAGGCCGGTCGCGCACTGATCTTCGCCGACGGAGTGAGAGGCGCGTTCGCTGACGACTCCGAACTTCTGCAAGCCCTGGACGCCGCCACCCAACGTTCGCTCACGACTGTGGGCCGTGTCGTCAGCGACCCGCACGTTCGACGCGCCTTCGGCTTCGAGATCCATGGCGAAGATGTCGCGTTCCACCACAACCGTCGAGCAACCCGCATAGCCCTGCTCCAACTCCTGCGAGACCTCGGGGCCTTCCCGGTCAGCAAGTTCTTCACCAAGGACGACCGATCAACTTACGTTCAGGCCTCCAAGGCGCACCTCCCTGGCGCGGACTCCCTCCTGCCCCATCCGGTGACCGCCGACGCCCTGCCTCCGGACACCTCAGGGAACGGATCCGACGACAAAGACGATGACGCGTCGGACACAGAAGCGGACGGCCAGGACGCCACAGGCCAGACCAAGACTGGGTCAGGAAAGCGAACTCGACCGACTCGAGAAGAGGCTGTCGTCTACGAAGGGCTACGCCTCCGACACGTCGCTCCGCGCACCAGGAAGACCCTTGGCGAAGCACAGAAGCTCACGATCAACGATGCGCCGCACGTGAGCTCCGTCATGCTCCGCGTCGTGCTCGAGCTCGTACTCACTGAGGCCGGACTCCGCTTCAAGTGGTTCAAGGAGAGCGAGCCGCTGGACAAGAAGGTCGTGGCGGCGATCCGGAGACTCGACCCCAACTATCTGGGCCCCAAGGCGAACCCCGAGCTGAAGAACGCCTACAACGCGAGCGCGCGAGACCGCGGAGGGGTCGGCATCATCGATCTGCACGCCGCGGTGCACGCGATCGACAAGATCGCGTCCACCAGCGACGTCCGAGCCCGCTCCGCCGACTTCCGTCCGCTGCTGGTCGCGATCGACGAGCTGCTCGGGCAGAATCCCTGACCGTGCCGCGCTACGTCTCTCCGCTCAGATACCCCGGAGGCAAGGCCCGTCTGGCTCCGTTCGTCGCCGACCTGCTAGGCCGACAGCGACCCCGGCCGACTGCCTACGCGGAGCCCTTCGCCGGAGGCGCTGGCGCAGCTCTGCAGCTCCTGGTGGCAGAAGAGATCGACCAAGTCTTCATCAACGACCTCAACCCGGGCGTTGCCGCGTTCTGGCGAGCCGTGGTGCAGCAGCCGGCCGAACTGTGCGCACGGGTCGTCGACGCACGGGTCGACCTCGACACGTGGCACGAG
>NZ_JBCLVN010000103.1:0-1854 GCF_039548315.1 Cellulomonas olei | reverse complement strand
CTACATCACCCTGCCGGTCACGACCGGGGCCTCGGTCGCCCTGTCGTCGGGCACACCCGCTCACACCGCCCGCCTGTCAGGGGTGTCGGGGACCGTCACCGCCGCCGTGCAACTGCGCGCCTCACACCCGCCCGCCTACACGTCCACGTCCGTCGCCATCGCCGCGACCGTCATGGCCACCCGCTGACCCCGACCGGAGACCCCATGCCCGACCGCATCATCCGCCGCCTGAACGGCCCGAGAGGCTCGGTGCTCCTGTGCTGGGCGCTTCTGTCCGCGGTCATCGCGGTGTCGTGCTTGCCGCCGGCCACCGCCGACGCGCTCCCGTGGGGGCTGCAGGCGCTCGCGACCGTCGTCCCGCTGTGGGTGTACGCCGCGCTGTGGGCGTGCGCGGGCCTGGCGGCGCTCGCGGGCGCGTTCCGGCGCCGGGACCGCTCGGTGCGCCGCGGCTGGGACGTGGCCGGGTTCGCGGCCGTCGCCGGCCTGTGCTGCGGGTGGGGCCTGCTCTACGGCATCGGGTGGCTCGCCCAGCCCGGCGCGAACCGGCAGTGGATCCTGGCCGGAGCGTTCCTCGCCGTCGCCGGCGCGGTCGGCAACACCTCGCGCATGAGGAACCCCGCGTGAGGGCCGCCACCGAGGCCGGGCTCTACATCCCGCTCGGTGTCGTGACCGCCGCCGTGACCACGATCGGAGTCGTCCTGGCCGCCGCCCTCACCGCCGTGCTGGCCCGCCGATCGCACCGCGAGGACACCGTCCGCGACGAGGTCCGCCGCCTGAGCCGCGAGGTCCGGCTGCTGTCCGACTACGTCCTGGTCCTCCGCGACCGGCTCGACGAGGCCGGCGAGGACGTCCCGCCCTGGCCCGACGCCCTGACACGGGCATGACCCGAGGAGGCTCCACGTGCCCGTCACGATGAACGGCGCCGAGCGGATCGACGTCGACGACGCGCGCCTGACGACGATCACCGCCGGCGGCCGCTCGACGAAGGTCCGCGCCGGCGACGCCGCGACGATCCTGGCCTACGTCGGCCAGCAGTTCCACGAGCGCGTCGAGCCGCTGCAGACGTTCCACGGGTGGCGCTCGCTGGCCGTCAACACCGCGTCGGGCGGCATCGGGAACTCCAACCACCTGTCAGGCACCGCGGTCGACTGCAACGGCGGCCGCCACCCCCGCTACCGCACCGGGACGTTCACCCGCGAGCAGGTCGGTGCGCTGCGCGCGATCGTCGCCGACGTCAACGCCGCCGCCGGCGAGACGGTCCTGCGCTGGGGCGGGGACTGGGGCTCCCAAGTCGACGAGATGCACCTCGAGCTCGTCGGCAGCCCGGCCGCGTGGGCGCGCGCGGCCGCATCAATCCGCCGCACCGCACCGGTGTCGAACCCGGGCCACACCACCACCCCGACCCCCGGCGGCGTGCAGGTCGCGCCGCCCGACCCGATCCACCCCATCGAGGAGGACGACCGCATGCTCACCCTCGCCAGGCTCAAGGGCACCAAGGGCGTCTACATCGGCGACGGCGTCACCCGCCGCCTGGTGAAGACCAACCAGGAGCTCAAGGACATCAAGTGGCAGATGGACCACGGCATCCTGCGGGGCAAGCCCGAGGTGCTCGTGGTCGACCGCATCGACTGGCTCGGCCAGAAGGTCTGAGGAGGACCCCCCTGAAGCACCTCGCTATCACCACCAACGCCGCCCCGTCGCTCGGCGCCTACGGCGCGTCCCTGCTGCGCTCTGACGTCGTCACGAGCCTCCTGGTCGCGGCGGCGATCGCCGCCTGGTATGCGGTCGCCCGCTGGATCGAGCCGCACCTGCCCGACTGGCTCACGCGGCTCATCCTCGGCTCCGCGGCCGCCC
>NZ_JBCLVN010000102.1:0-1880 GCF_039548315.1 Cellulomonas olei | reverse complement strand
AGGGCGACACCACGGGTGCGGTGGCCGCGATCGGGGAGATCTCGCAGATCATCGCGTCGATCAACGACTACCAGCTGACGATCGCGTCGGCGGTGGAGGAGCAGACCGCCACGACCAACGAGATGTCCCGGTCGGTGGCCGAGGCCGCCACGGGGTCGGGGGAGATCGCCACGAACATCACCGGCGTCGCCTCCGCCGCGGCGTCGCAGTCCGACGTGCTGGGGCAGGTCGGTGTCTCGGTGGTGGAGCTCGCGCAGCTCTCCGCCGACCTCGAGGCCCGGGTGTCGCGCTTCCGGTACTGAGCGCCGGGCACGAGCCGCCGTCGGCCCGCTGGGGACGACGGCGGCTCGCCCGCTGCGGGGACCTAGGATCGTCCCCGTGGCGGGACGCATCCGGCGGGAGGACGTGCAGAGCGTCCGCGAGCGCGCCCGGATCGAGGACGTCGTCGGCGAGCACGTCGCGCTGAAGTCCGCCGGCGTCGGCTCGATGAAGGGCCTGTGCCCGTTCCACGACGAGAAGTCCCCGTCGTTCCACGTCCGCCCGCAGGTGGGGCTGTACCACTGCTTCGGGTGCGGCGAGGGCGGCGACGTCATCGACTTCATCCAGAAGATCGACGGGCTGCCGTTCACCGAGGCCGTCGAGTACCTGGCCGGCCGGGTCGGCGTGCAGCTCCGGTACGAGGAGGGCGGCGGACCGCGCCCGGGCCACGAGCCCGGCAAGCGGCAGCGGCTGCTGGAGGCGCACCGCGTCGCCGCGGAGTACTACGCCGAGCAGCTCCTCACGCCCGGCGCGGCGACCGCCCGGGCGTTCCTCGCGGAGCGCGGGTTCGACCGCGCGGCGGCGGAGCAGTTCGGCGTCGGCTACGCCCCCCAGGGCTGGGACTCCCTGCTGCGGCACCTGCGCGGCAAGGGGTTCACCGAGGCCGAGCTCACCGCGACGGGCCTCATGAGCCAGGGCAACCGCGGGCTCTACGACCGGTTCCGCGGGCGGCTGGTGTGGCCGATCCGGGAGGTCACGGGCGACGTCGTCGGGTTCGGCGCGCGCCGGCTGTTCGACGAGGACCAGGGCCCGAAGTACCTCAACACCCCGGAGACGGCGCTCTACAAGAAGTCCCAGGTGCTCTACGGCATCGACCTGGCCAAGCGCGAGATCGCGAAGAACAAGCAGGTCGTCGTCGTCGAGGGCTACACCGACGTCATGGCCATGCACCTGTCCGGCGTCGGGACCGCCGTCGCGACCTGCGGCACCGCGTTCGGGTCCGACCACGCGCGCGTCGTGCGGCGGCTCATGGGTGCGGGCGGGACGGGCAGCGGCATCCAGCTCGCGTCGGGGGAGTCCGTCGGCGGCGAGGTGGTCTTCACGTTCGACGGCGACTCCGCGGGCCAGAAGGCCGCGATGCGCGCGTTCGGGGAGGACCAGGCGTTCAGCGCGCAGACGTTCGTGGCGGTGGCCGACGGCGGCATGGACCCGTGCGAGCTCCGGCAGGCGCAGGGGCCGGACGCGGTGCGTGCGCTCGTGCGGTCCCGGCAGCCGCTGTTCCAGTTCGTCATCCGCACGACGCTCGAGGGGTTCGACCTGCACACCGCCGAGGGCCGGGTGGCCGCGCTGCGCGCCGCGGCGCCGATCCCGGGCGGCATCCGCGACACCGCGCTGCGGCCCGAGTACACCCGGATGCTCGCGGGCTGGCTCGGCATGGACGTGGAGACGGTGCAGCGGGCCGTGCAGCAGGGGTCCCGGGGCGGGCGGGGTGCGGGTCGCGAGGCCCCGCGGTCCGGTGGCTACGGCGACCGCACGGGGGAGCGCGTGCCCGCCGGGCGCGTCGCCGCCGGGCGGGCGTCGGGCAGCGGGGGCGGGCCGGCCGGCGGCGGTCCCCGCGCGGC
>NZ_JBCLVN010000101.1:0-3018 GCF_039548315.1 Cellulomonas olei | reverse complement strand
GCCCGCCGGCACACCGACGTCCGACGCGGGGCCCGGGTCCGTGCCCGCAGGGGCCCGGGACCCGCGCGGCCCGGGCGCGGGTGCGCCCGGCAGCCGTCCGGCGGCGCCCGCTCCCGCGGCGTCTCCCGCACAGCCGTCGGCCCCCGCTCCCGCCCTCCGGACCCCGACGGGTTCGGAAGCCGGTCCGGACGCCGCACCCCCGCCTGGAGCCGCCCCGGCCGGCGAGGAGCAGCGCGCCCCCGCCCGCGAGCGTCGCGGCCTGGGCTCCCGGCTGCCGTGGCGCCGCTCCCGCACCGACGCGTCGTCGGCGGACACCGCCGCGGCGGACGTCGCCGGGACCGGGACGACCCCGTCGTGGTCCCCGCTCGAGGAGCCGTCCACCGGGACGGCGGGCACGGCCCCGCGGGGCACGCCCGTCGGAGCCGCCACGCCGGTGCCGCCGCCGGACGAGGCGGCGTCCCCCGCGCAGCGCGCCGACGCGTGGCGCCGCATGTGGGGGTTCCCGTCGGAGGGCGACGCCCCCGTGGAGGACCGCACCGCCGACCGCGACGACGACCAGCCGACCGAGGAGGGACGATGACCGCACGCACCACGGGACGCGGCCCGACCGCCCCCCGGGGCCTGCGCGCCCGCCCGCGCCGCCGTCCGGTCGCCGCAGCGCTCGCGGTCGCGGCCGCCCTGGCCCTCGGCGCCTGCGCCGCCCCGCTGCCCGAGCCGGCGCCGGACGCCGTCCCGGCCGTGCCGCCGCCGGTCCTCACCGTCGCGCAGTCCGACGACGTGCTGTCCGCCGTCGGCACCGTGCTCGCCGCGGGGGACGAGGCCCTCGACCCCTCGGGGCTCAAGGCACGCCTCTCCGGCCCGGCGCTCGCGATCCGCACCTCGGAGTACGCGCGGGCGGCGGCCACGAACGGGGAGCGCCCCCCGGTGACCATCCCGTTGACCGCGCAGACGACGATCGTCCCGGACACCGCCGCCTGGCCGCGCACGCAGATGGTGGTCACCGAGCAGCCCGACGACCTCCAGGCGCCGCTGCTGCTCGTCCTCGAGCAGAGGAGCCCGCGCCAGCCCTACCGGCTGTGGGGCTGGGCCCGCCTCGGCCCGTCCGTGCAGATGCCGGCGACCGCGGAGCCGCAGATCGGCAGCGAGCCGGTCGCCCCGGACGACGACTCGCTGCTGCTGACGCCGACCGAGGCCGTCGCGCAGTACGCGGACGTCCTGACGAACGGTGACGCCTCGGAGCACGCCGGGACGTTCCCGGAGGACTTCTTCCGGTCGGCCCTGACGGCGGCGCGCGACCAGACGGCGTCCAGCCTCCAGGAGGTCGCGACGGTGGCGGAGACCGTCGCGCCGGTCGACGGCGAGGTGACCGCGCTGCGGACGGCCGACGGGGGTGCGATCGTCGTCGGGGAGCTGAGCACCGTCACCACGATCACCCTGAGCCAGGGGAGCATCACGCTGAGCGACCCGTTCGACGTGGCCCTGGCCGGGCGCGACAGCGTGTCCAGCAACCTCGTCCGCACCTGGACCGACGTCGTCGCCCTGTACGTGCCGCCCTCGGGCGGGGACGAGCAGGTCCAGGTGCTGGCGGCAGAGCACGCCCGGACGGCCGTCACCGGCGAGTGACGTCCGCCCTCGACATCGTGAGCACACGCGAGAGCAGGAGCACAGCAGCATGAGCCAGAACCCGGCCCACCAGCCGCGCCTCGACGTGCGGGGCGCGGTCGACCTGTCCGGTCTCGGACGTCCCGCGACCCCGGCTCCCGGTACGCCCGGCGGGCTGCCGGCACCGGGGCCGTACGTGACGGACGTGGACACGGAGGGCTTCCCGGCCCTGGTGCAGTCCTCCACGCAGCACCCGGTGGTGGTGCTGCTGTGGGCCTCGTGGAGCGAGGCGAGCATCAACCTGGCGCGCGATCTCGGCACACTGGCGGACGAGTACGCGGGCCGGCTGCTGCTGGCCCGCATCGACTCGGAGGCGAACCCCCAGGTGGCGGCGGCCTTCCAGGCGCAGTCCGTGCCGTCGGTGGTGGCGGTCCTCGCGGGCCAGCCCCTGCCGCTGTTCCAGGGCGTGCCGCAGCTCGACCAGGTCCGCGGGGTCCTGGACCAGGTGCTCGAGGCGGCCGCGGCGAACGGCGTGACCGGGACGGTCGCGCCGCAGGGGGACGTGCCCGAGGTGCCCGCCGAGCCGGAGGAGCCGCCGCTGCCGCCGCTGCACCAGGCCGCGTACGACGCCATCGAGCGCGACGACCTGCCTGCCGCCGCCGCTGCCTACGAGCAGGCGCTGCGGGAGAACCCCCGGGACGAGATGGCGCGCGCAGGCCTCGCACAGGTCGGGCTGCTCTCCCGGACCCGGGACGTCGACCTGGCCGCGGTGCGCTCGGCGGCGGCCGACGCGCCCGGTGACGTGGACGCGCAGCTCGCCGTGGCCGACGTCGACGTGCTCGGGGGGCAGGTCGAGGACGCGTTCGCGCGCCTGGTGGACACGGTGCGCGCGACGTCGGGCCCCGAGCGGGAGCGCGTCCGCGCGCGGCTGGTCGAGCTCTTCGAGGTCGTCGGGAGCGAGGACCCGCGGGTGGCCGCCGCGCGGCGCGCACTCGCGAGCGCCCTGTACTGACGGCCGCCGGCGCCACAGCTCGCGGCTGTGCGGCACGGCGCCCCGCGACCCGTGGACGACGGGCCGCGGGCCGCCGTCGGGGCTGGTCAGCGGCGAGATCCGCATGATCATCGGGGTGACCCGGGTCACGCCCGGCCGAGTTGACGCTCTGCGGCGTGACTGCGTAATGTTCTACGACGTCGCCCGGCAGGGAGGAACGGACACCGAGGATCAACCCGGTGGCTGGTCCCCCGGGTGGCCACCCCCTTGGTTCGGACTCGACGGGACACATGTGCCCGGCAGTCGTCGCGCCGAGGATCGATCCACGAGATCGGGCGGGTCCGGACGGACTTGACCGGCGGGAACGGATCGGATAAGTTTGAACGGTTGCCTCCGGCCAGGAGCCCGCAAGGGTGAGTGGGGGA
>NZ_JBCLVN010000100.1:0-3179 GCF_039548315.1 Cellulomonas olei | reverse complement strand
CAGGGACCACGTCGCCCGCGGCCGGCGGGTGACACGCAGCCGCGACGCGGCATGCGAGCGCAGGTCCGCGCGGACCTTGACGCGCGGGTAGGCGCGCACGGACTCCAGCAGCGGGTACCCGCGGTCGAGCAGACCGTTGTCGACGGCCCGCTCGATGAGCTGCGCCTCGTCCTGGCCGTCGCCGGTGGCCCACGACCGCATCGTCAGCTCCGACCAGTCCCGCCGGATCCGCAGACCCGACACGCTCGAGCGCGGCACGGTGGTGTCGAGGTCCCAGTCGGCCCCGGCCTGGTGCAGCATCGGGTCCGCGGTGGTGCCCACGAGCATCCGCCAGCGGATCGCCAGGCCGTCGGGCGTGAACTCCGGCCGGAACGAGATGTCGGGTCCGCCCTGCACCTGCATCAGCTCGCGGATCTGGTCACCGAACGACGCGAGCTGCGTCGCCGGGTACGTGCGCGACGCAGCGCCGGGCGAGTCGGCAGGCAGGATCACCGGCAGGTCCCCGCCGGTGTGCGCCATCGCGGTCGAGATCAGCCGCTTCGCGATCGTCCCGTAGGACATCCCCGAGTACGTCAGGTCCTTGACCTTCGCGGCGTTCTGCCCTGCGGTCAGGACCCGGATCACCTGCCGGTGGTCGAACAGCGACGCCAGCCCACCGGCGCCGACCATGAGGGTGGCGTCGTCGACGTCGTGCACCCAGATCGGCCCGGCCTCCAGGATCGTGCCCTGGTGCTCGGCGGCCAGGTACGAGCGGGCGCCCTCCAGGCCCATGAGCAGCTCGGGGCGGACCGTGACCTCGTGGGCCAGCAGCGGCACGGTCGCCGTGACGGTGCCGGCCTCACGCAGGCGCTGCTCCCACGTGGCGGCGGACACCGGCACGGTCGACAGGATCCGGCCCGTGCGCAGCTCCCCGCACAGGATCGTCGGGGAGGCCGAGCGCACCAGCGCGACCGGCACGGGCGGGACGTACAGCGACACGACGTCGGCGAGGTAGTCCTCGTAGGTCACGCCGTAGTGCCGCACCCGCGACACCACGACGTGCTCGACGCCGCCGCCCTTGGCGGGCATGGGTCGCGCGAGCCGGTACATCGGGTCCTCGACGAGCGTGCGCGGGAACGTCCCGGACGCGTCGCTCCGGAATGCCTCGACGGTCGAGAGCCCGGACGCCTTGCGGGCGACGACGACCTGGTCGTCGGGGCACGGGTCGGGGAACGCCATCCCGCCGATGTAGGACCCGACCCCGTTGGAGTGCAGGGTGGGGCCGGACGTGCCGTACTCGCGGATCTCCCACTCGCCGGCCTCCGTGAGGTAGATGAGCTTGTACACGGCGGAGGCGACATCGTCGCGGTCCCACTCGGCGTAGGCGATCGCCGGCAACGCCGGGCCGGGGCGCACGTAGTGCAGCCGGCGGGACTGGGTGTCCAGCACGTCGGGCAGCAGCGGCGTGACCGCATCCGCTTCGAGCGGCAGGCCCGCGCCGGCCACGTTCGCGACGATCGACGGGTCGACCGGCGAGGAGACCGCCCCGGTGACGGTGTTGATCTCCAGGTAGTTGATCGGGTTGTGCGTCGGGCCCGGGTTGAAGCCCCACGCCACGCGCAGGGTCTGATCGCCGGGGGCGTGGGCGTCCATCACGGACAGGTACACCTGGTAGGAGCCGGTGACGAGCCGCTGCTCGACGCCCCAGGTGATGACCCCGGTCGCCTGGTCCACGCTGAACGGAACGATCGCCCAGGAGTAGTTCCCGACGCGCACGAACACCCAGAACGTGTCCTGCTCGGGCGTGGAGAGGTGCTCGATGCGGTGGATGATCGAGTACGACACCCCGGTCGACGCGGTGAAGTCCTGCACGGCCGCGGTCCGCAGGGACAGCACGGAACCGTCGGCGTCGGAAACGCGCGCTTGCAGCAGCCGGTCGCGGGAGTGCTGCGTCCACAGCATCACCATGCGCCTGCCCTCGGCCGCCCAGATCGCCGGGCAGTTGTGGTCGTCCGGGACCCCGGCGCCGACCTCGACGCGGGTCTCGGTGCCGTTCGTGTGGTCGAATTCGGCCGCGATGAGCGTGCCGTTGGACGCGACCGCGCCGACGACGGTCCGCTCGACCGGCGCCGTGAGGTACGTCGCCAGGGGGTAGACCCACCACTCGCCGATGCCGTCGCCGACGGACGGCAGCTCGTCGATGCTCGTCATGCTCACGCCGCCGGGTAGACGACGAAGCCCTCGAGCGTGTCGCCCGCGGCCCACGTCCAGGGGGCCGCGTTGTTCACGGCCTGCCGGGAGCCGATCGGGTAGGCCGACTGGTAGAACATCGTGACCGCGTCGCCGGCGCCGGTGCGCGTGAGCTCCACCCCGCAGCGGTTCGAAGCGGAGTTGTCGAGCAGCGACGCCCGCCCGATCACCGTGGTGTTGGTGACGGTCGTGTCCACCAGCTTCGGCAGGGTGATCGTGTACGTGCCGGCCCCGACGTTGGACACGGCGTCGACCTTGACCGAGAACCACGCGGCACACAGGTCGCCGATCTCGACGTAGCGACCGGCGGCGATCAGGGTCATGCTCGGGGCGGTGGCGGCGCTGAGGACAGGCGTGTACGACTTCGCGACCGGGTTGCCCTCGACCCGCCACCCCGACCCGCGGTTGACCTGCACCTCACCGGTCGACAGCAGCCGCACCACCGCGGGCAGGAGTGCGGACGCCCAGGAGATCGCGTCGCGCTGGGTCGTGCCCGGCACGGGGATCGCCGCACCGCGTCCGGCCGTGTACTGCACGCTCGACGTCGAGAACGACCCGCCCGCGGTGCCGGTGGCACCGGACGGGATCGTGACCCGTCCGAGCTCGACCGCGCCGGCCGGGATCGCGGGCACCGCCGGGTTCCCCGTGCTCGGGTCGCCGACGACGACGTCGATCACCGGCTCCGAGGCCGTGTCGCCCTCGAGGTTGCGCGTGTGCAGGGCGTAGTTCCGGTCGATCCGCGACCCCGACCCGGGGGCAGGGCTCACCGGCCCGACCGTGAAGTCCGCGGCGTTCGCCCACGGGAGGACCTCGCCGGCGCCCGCCGGGGTGGCGACGTGCCCGGGCCCCACCGTGTACATCCACCCGGAGGTCCCCGACACGGTCATCCCGGAGATGACCCCCGCCCGGCCGCCGTAGGCGCCGGCCGGGGCGACGAGACCGGCCAGGGC
>NZ_JBCLVN010000099.1:0-3192 GCF_039548315.1 Cellulomonas olei | reverse complement strand
GCCCGCGGTCGTCGGCGCGCGCGGCCGCGGCCCGGTCGGCGGCCCGGTCGGCCGTCCGGCCGGTGGCGCGCTCCTGCGGCGACTCCGCGATCGCGCCGGCGAGCACGGCGTCGAACCCGCTCGCGGCGGTCCGGGATCCGGAGCCCGCGCCCGTGCCGCCGGCGGTGGCGGTCGCGCGCGCGGGCAGGGCGGTCAGGGTGGTCGTGGTCACGAGGCAGCCCCCCACAGGGACGAGGTCAGGGACGAGGTCGAGCCGGAGCCCGCGAGCAGCGCGAGGGCGGTGCGCCCGGCGCTGGAGGAGGCGAGCGCGCCGGTGAGCGCGGTCGTGGTCGTGGTCGTGGTCGCCCCGGACTGCGGCAGGACCCGCCGGATGGTGGTCGGCTCGGCGTAGACGTCGCGCACGGTCACGCTGGCGCCGGGCTTCGGGGCGTCGATCATCTTCCCGTCGCCCACGTAGATGCCGATGTGCGAGCCGCCGGACAGCACGACGAGGTCGCCCGGGAGCGCCTGGCCGAGCGACGGGACCTCCGTGCCGAGGGTCGCCTGGTCCCGGGCGACGCGCGGGACGCCCGTGACGCCGAGGTCGGCGAGCGAGCGCAGCACCAGCCCGGAGCAGTCGAGGCCGCCCTCGTCGAGGGACTCCCCGCCCCACACGTACGGCACGCCGAGGTACTGGCGGGCGGCGGCGACGAGGTCCTCCCCCGTGGCCGCACCGGCGCCCCCGGCGCCGGCCACCACCGTGCCCGCGTCGGAGGCTCCGACGGCGGACCCGGTGCCGGTGAGCTCCGCGAGCGCCGCCGCGAACGTCGCGTCGCTCGCGGACGACGCCCCCGCGGCGGACGCGCCGGACGTCGTCCCCCCGACCGCGCCGACGCTGCCGAGCACCGGGGTGGCGACGGGCACGACGGACTGCTGGATCTGCGCGATGCGCGCCTGCACCGCGGCCACCGCGCCGGTCACCGGAGCTCCCCCGGCGACGGCGCGACGCTGCGGCGCCCCGCGACCTCGTCCAGGACGACCTGCTCGGCGCGCTGGTCCTCGACCCGCACCGTCTCGTCGTGCTTCTCCTGGAGCTTCTCGAGCGTGCGGGTGCGGGTGCGGGCCTGCGACCAGGCGGCGTCCGCGGCCTCGACGACGTCCTGCGCGGCGGTGGCCGCGACGCGCTGGTCGACCAGCAGCGCGGACAGCGCCATGCGGCTGGCGACGACCGCCTGCATGCCGAGCGCGTCCGTGCCGGACGGGAACCGGGCGTCCCCGAGCGCGGCCTGGGTGGCGTCGCGGCGGGCGGCGGCCGCGTCGCGGGTGCGGGTGGCGTCGCCGAGGCGGGCGGCGGCCTGCTCCTCGGCGAGCGTGCGCAGCCGCAGCAGCCCGGCCAGGCGGAAGGCGCGGCTCACGGCAGGTCCCCCATCGCGGCGACGAGGGCGGCGAGCCGGCCCCAGGAGTCGGCGGCGGGCGCGCGCTCGTCCATGCCCTGCCGCAGGAAGGCGTCGATGGCCGTGCCGTGCGTGACGGCGGCGTCGACCAGGGGGTTCGACCCCGTGACGTAGGCGCCCACGTCGAGCAGGTCCTGCGCCTGCCGCCGGGCCGCCATGACGCGGCGCAGCCGGGTGGCGAGGTCCTTCTGCTCGGGGCGCAGGACGCGCGACGCGACGCGGGAGATGGACCCGAGCGCGTCGACGGACGGGAAGTGGCCGGCCACGGCGAGCCTGCGGTCCAGCACCACGTGCCCGTCGAGGATCGAGCGCGCGGCGTCGGCGATCGGCTCGTTGTGGTCGTCGCCGTCCACCAGCACGGTGTAGAGGCCGGTGACGGAGCCGGTCGCGCCGGTGCCGGCGCGCTCGAGGAGCTGGGCGAGCAGCGCGAACGTGCTCGGCGGGTAGCCGCGCGTGGCGGGCGGCTCGCCGACGGACAGCCCGATCTCGCGCTGCGCCATCGCGACGCGGGTGAGCGAGTCCATCATCAGCACGACGTCGTCCCCGCGGTCGCGGAACCACTCGGCGATGCGGGTGGCGACGAACGCGGAGCGCAGCCGCACCAGCGGCGGCTCGTCGGAGGTCGCGACCACGACGACGGACCGCGCGAGGCCCTCGGGCCCCAGGTCGTCCTCGAGGAACTCCCGGACCTCGCGCCCGCGCTCCCCGACCAGGGCGATGACGGAGACCTGCGCGTCCGTGCCGCGCGCGATCATCGACAGCAGGCTCGACTTGCCGACGCCGGAGCCGGCGAAGAGGCCGAGGCGCTGGCCGCGGCCGGCGGTGACGAGCGTGTCGAGCACGCGGACCCCGAGGTCCAGCGGCCGCTCGACGCGGGCGCGCGCCAGCGGGTGCGGCGCCTGGCCGGTGACCTCGACGCGGCCGACGCCGGTGAGCGGGCCGAGGCCGTCGATGGGGCGCCCGAGGCCGTCGAGCACCCGCCCGAGCAGCCCGGGGCCGACCGGGGCCGTCAGCGCGGACCCGCGCGGGCGGACGCGCATCCCGGCGCGCAGGCCGTGCGTCGGCCCGAGCGGCATGGCGTGGGCCGAGCCCTGGCCGGTGGCGACCACCTCGGCGGGGACCAGGCCGTCGGCGGTCTCGATGGTGACGAGCTCGCCCACGGCGGCGCCCGTGCCGGCGACCTCGACCGTCAGGCCGACGACGCCGCGCACCTGGCCGACGCGCTCCGGGCGGGCGGCGGTCAGCGCCGCGGCCCACGCCGGCCCGCCGGGGTGCGTGCCGTCGCCGGCAGCCCCCGCGGCACCCGGTGCCCCGGCGCCCGTGCTCCCGGCGGCGCCGGTGCGCGGCGTCGGCAGCAGGCCCGTCGTCGTCGCGGTCACGCCGCACCACCCGCCTGCGCGGACGCGGCGAGCGCCGCCCGGGCGCGGTCCAGCGCCGCGCCGATGCGCGCGTCGAGGTAGCCGTCCGGCAGCTCGCCGACGGCGTCGCCGGGCTCGAGCGCCGGGTCGGCCACGAGCTCGACGCCCGTGAGGTCCGGCAGCCCGGCCAGCACGTCACCGGCCGGCACGTCGCCGGTCGCGGCCGGCGCCGCGAGCGCGGCCCGCACGGTCGCGAGGTCGCGCGGGTGCAGCCGGACGGTGTGCACCTCGCGGCGCGGGTCCTGCTCGCGCAGCCGGCGCAGCGCGGCGCGCGCCGCGGTGGGCGCGTCGGCGACCTCCTGCCCGAGCACGACGGCCGCGAGCTCGAGCGCCGCGGCGTG
>NZ_JBCLVN010000098.1:0-3339 GCF_039548315.1 Cellulomonas olei | reverse complement strand
CTCGACGGCGACGGTGTCGAGCTGCTCGTCGCCGGTGGCCCACCGCAGGGTCACGGTGACGGGGATGGGGTCGTCGACGTCGTGGTGCGTGCCGCGCGGGACCGGGCGCGCGTTGAGCAGGGGCACGGCGGCGCGCACGCGCGCCATGCCGCCCGGGGCGCTCTGCGTGAGGTCCACCCCCGCATCGTGCGCCGGAGGGCTGACACGCTGCGGCAGCGCCGGCCACCACTCGGTCGCGGGGGCGGCGGTGCGCCATGCCTCCTCGTCGTCCACGAGCCCAGCGTGCCAGCACGAGCGACGCCGCAACCGACCGCCTCGACACGAGCGCAGCACCCCCATTCCTTACCTTGTCATTCAGCAAGGCGTGAGGTATGCTGATCTTGTCAACGAGGGAAGGAGGGATGAAAATGGACAAGGACCTGCGGAAGATCGTCAAGGCGCTGGAGGCCCAGGGCTTCGAGGTCACCGTGAAGCGAGCGAACCGCCTCCCACCCCCGGGTGGTCCACCATCATCCCCCACGAGGCCCGAGGAGGCCCAGACCATGACCACCGAGTACAACGCCACGATCGAGCTCGACACCCGCGACAACCTCGACGAGCAGCTGCTCGACGCCCTCACCGAGTACCACCCCGCCACCGGCCGCGGGCCGCTCGGCCACGTGCAGGTCATCATCACCCTGCCCGCGACCAGCCTCACCCAGGCCGCGAGCACCGCCCTGGCCGTCGTCGGCGCCGCCGGCATCGCGCCGGCGCTGTCGATCGAGGTGCTGCCGACCGCCGAGTACGACCGGCGCCACGGGCTGCAGCCGCTCCCCGAGCTCATCTCGGTCACCCAGGCCGCCGAGATCGCCGGCGTCAGCCGGCAGGCGATCCTTCAGCGCCTCGAGTCCGGGTCCCTCGCCGGAGCCAAGATCGGCAACGCCTGGGTCGTCCAGCGCGACCACCTCACCCGGCCTGCGGTCTGACCGCCAACGTCTTGCTAACCCCCTCTTTTAGGGGGTAAGGTGAGCATCACGAGATCAGGGGGGGTAGCCCCGGATCAAGGGTCCACACGGAGGACACCATGAGCACCACCGCCACCCACCGCGCAACGATCGCGGCCGCCGTCGAGCACGTCGACGCCGTGTGGGCGATCTGGGAGAAGCTGCAGGTCGCCGGCCAGGAGGCCGACGAGCGCTGGCGCGCCGCCGACAGTGCCGACCGGGAGGCGACGCGCGCCGGTGACACGGCCGCGGCCGAGCGCGCCGAGCAGGCCGCCGCAGAGCTGGACGCACTGCGCCGGACGATCGGGGCGACGGAGATGTCCGCGCGTGCGGCTCACGGTCGGGCCGTCGCCGCGGTGCACGCCGCGGTCGCGAGCGCCGGCGCAGATGCGGCGGACGCCTGCCAGGGCATGAGCCACCACGTCGTCGACGAGGCCCTGTACGCGGTGCTCGGCTGATGGGCGCCACCCGCACGCCCGCTCCCAGCGTCGAGCGTGGCGCCGACGCGGGGAGCGCCCGCATGGACCCCGGCGAGCTGCAGACCGTCCGGGAGTACCTCGGCCTGACCCTGGACGCCCTGGCCGGGATGCTCGGCGTCCGGCAGGACACGCTGCGCCGGTGGGAGTCCGGGCGCGACCCGATCCCGCACCGGGTCCGCGAGGAGGTCGAGCAGATCGAGGCCGTCACCGCGGCCGCGGTCGGTGAGGTCGTCGCCGCCCTGCAGAACGCCGCCGACCCCACCGTGCGGGTCTACCGCACCGACGAGGCGCTGCACGCCGCCCGCCCCGACCTCGCGCACCTGCCCGCCAGGTGGTGGCGCCACGTCGTGGCCCGCGCCGTGCACGAGGTGCCCGGCGTCGTCATCACCTCGTGACGGCCACCTCCCCCCGCGTCCTCGACACAGCGGCCGACGACCAGGTCCTCGCCGAGTTCATGGCGCCGTACCACGGGCGCACCCGAGCGAACGTCACCTACTACGTGCGCTGGTGGAGGGAGTGGCTGACCGGGCGCGGGGTCGGGCTGCTCGAGGCGCGCGCCTACGACGCCGAGCAGTGGGTGCGCCACCTGGTCGAAGACCGCGGCCTGCACACCAACACCGCCCGCTCCTACCTGTCCGGGCCGATGACCCTGTACCGGTGGTGCGAGGCCACCGGCCGCCTCGAGGCCGACCCGATGCGGCACGTGCGCCGGCCGGCCGACACCCGCCGCACGATGCGACCCTGGCTCACCGGCCCCGAGCTGCGGCGCCTGCTCGACGTCGCCGCCGGCATGGACCCGGACACCGACCTGATCTGCCACCTCCTGGCCCTCAACGGCCCCCGGGTCGGGGAGCTCGTGCGCGTCGACGTGCGCGACATCGCCCAGCACGGCGACCTGACCACGATCCGCCTCCAACGCACCAAGACCGCCGCCTCCGACCTGGTGTCGCTGTCCGCACCCACGCTGCGGGCACTGACCCGGGTCCTGGAGATCCGCCCCCGGTACGGGCCGCTGCTGATCAGCGAGCACACCGGACAGCGCATGTCCCCCTGGGGAGTGCGCCGGCGCCTGCGCGCCGCCCTCGCGACCGCCGGCCTCAACACCGCGATCGCTCCGCACGACCTGCGCGCCACGTTCATCACCCTGTCACGGGTGGCCGGCGTCCCGGGCGTCGACGTCGCAATCTCCGCCGGCATCGTCACCGTCTCGATGCTGCTGCGCTACGACCAGATGGTCGCCGCCGTCGAACGCAACGCCACCCACGGGCTCACCACATGGCTCAACGCCCTACCCGACACCACACCCACCGAGGAGCGCCCGTGAGCGAGCACTACGTCGTCGAGATCGAATACGACACCCGCGCCGACATCACCGCCGAGCTCTCCGACCTCCTGGCCGACCACCACCCCCACCCCCACCGCGCCCCCGACGGACGGGCCGAGGTGTTCGTCACGATCACCGCCGACGACCTCCCCGCCGCCCTGCGCGCCACGGCCGACCTCCTGGCCCGCTCATCACCGGCAGTCGCCCTCGCGGTCCACGTCCTGCCGGGCGAGGAGTTCGACCGCCGGCACCCCTCGACGCCCGGGCGGCACGGAACCCACACCGAAGGACGATGAGCCAGGGGTTAGGCCGGCTGGGGGCGGCACCGCCCGCCTGGGTCAGCGCGTCCACGACGGCCATCGCCTCGTCGACGGCGAGCATCCGCGGGGCTCAGTCCCTGGTGTCGGGCTCGCGGACTCCTAGAATCCGCCGCGCCTCCTTCTCGATGGCAGCGAACCGTCGGCGCGCGGTCCACATCTGAGTGACTGCTCGGACCTCTTCTGCCTTGGCGTCTGGTAGTTCAGCGGTCACCTGGACGCGGAGGTCTCCGTCC
>NZ_JBCLVN010000097.1:0-3766 GCF_039548315.1 Cellulomonas olei | reverse complement strand
GCCGGGGCGGGCGCGGCGGCCGGAGCCGGCGCAGCCGCAGGGGCGGGCGCGGCAGCGGGTGCCGGCTCGGCGACCGGGGCCGGCGCAGCAGCCGGGGCGGCCTCGTCCGGGGCCTCGGCGACCGGCGCGCCGGTCTCGTCCTGGCGCTGCTCACGCCGGGCGCGGCGCTGCTCGCCCTTCTGCTCGGCCTTCTTCTTGGTGGGGCCGAGCACCATGATCATGTTGCGGCCGTCCTGCTTCGGCATGCTCTCGATGAAGCCGAGCTCGGACACGTCGTCCGCGAGCCGCTGGAGCAGGCGCACGCCCATCTCGGGGCGCGACTGCTCACGGCCGCGGAACATGATCATGACCTTGACCTTGTCGCCCGCCGCGAGGAACCGCTCGACGTGGCCCTTCTTGGTGCCGTAGTCGTGCGGGTCGATCTTGAGGCGGAAGCGGATCTCCTTGAGAACCGTGTTGCTCTGGTTCCGCCGGGCCTCGCGGGCCTTCATGTCTGCTTCGTACTTGAACTTGCCGTAGTCCATGATCTTGCAGACGGGCGGACGGGCGTCCGGGGCCACCTCGACCAGGTCGAGATCGGCGTCCTGGGCCAGGCGCAGCGCGTCCTCCACGCGGACGATGCCGACCTGCTCGCCGTTCGGGCCGACCAGGCGGACCTCGGCGACGCGGATCCGATCGTTGATGCGGGGCTCGCTGATGTGGTGCTCCTCGAAGTCGCAGGTGACGACCCCAGGAACGAGGAAGGCCCCCGGTCCTGGGCACAGGTGGGGGCCGACGGTTCCACGACCACCGCGTGAGCGGTGCGTCGCCGACCGCGCTCCCGCGAGGGGGGCACGGCCTGGACCGGTGACCTGGACCCTGCTGCCGGCGGACCGGGCGGTCGGGACTCAGGTGGGAGTGGCTCCACTTGTGCACCCGGGCGGAGCACTCGCGCGCACCACCCAGGTCAGTCGTGGATGACTCTACCAGAACACCCGGGCGGGCCGTCCGGATTCCCCCGGCACCGGCCCCACGTGGTGACACGCCGTCAGATCCCTCCTTGAACTGTTCCAGAAGACGTGTCAGGGTGAGGCCATGCCCGTCGACCAGCACGCACCCGCCGCAGCCGGCGCACCGGCCGAGCAGCCGGAGCACGGGACCCCGCAGGACCTGCTGCGCCGGCACGGGCTGCGGGTCACCGCCCCGCGCGTGGCCGTGCTCGACGCAGTCGCCTCGATGCCGCACGCCGACGCGGACGCCGTGCTGCGGCACGCCCGGACCGCGCTGCCGACCGTCTCGGTGCAGGCGGTCTACGACGTGCTGCACGCGCTGACCGACGCCGGCATCCTGCGGCGCATCGAGCCGGCCGGGCACCCCGCCCGGTACGAGCGCCGCGTCGGCGACAACCACCACCACGTCGTCTGCCGGCGCTGCGGTGCCGTCGGCGACGTCGACTGCGCCGTCGGCGAGGCACCGTGCCTCACGCCCGTCTCCACGTCGGGCTTCACGGTCGACACCGCCGAGGTCACCTACTGGGGTCTGTGCCCCGGCTGCCGGGCCGCCTCCGGCTGAGACTCCTCCGCCGGGCCCGTCCGGCCCGCCGGACCCACCGACCACCACCCACCGACCACCGGTCGGGCGCACCCGCCCGCACCGGCCCCCGGCGCGCCCGCAGCGGCTCGCCCGACCCGGAAGGACACGTGTGACCCAGGTCCACCCCACCACCACGAACTCCGGCGCCCCCGTCGCCTCCGACGCCCACTCCCTCGCGGTCGGCGCCGACGGCCCGATCGTCCTGCACGACCACTACCTGGTGGAGAAGCTCGCCCAGTTCAACCGCGAGCGCGTGCCCGAGCGCGTCGTGCACGCCAAGGGCGGTGGCGCGTTCGGGACGTTCACGACGACCGCCGACGTCAGCCGGTACACCCGGGCGGCGCTGTTCCAGCCCGGCGTGCGGACGGACATGCTGGCCCGGTTCTCGTCCGTCGCCGGCGAGCACGGCTCCCCCGACACGTGGCGCGACCCCCGCGGCTTCGCGCTGAAGTTCTACACGTCCGAGGGCAACTACGACCTGGTCGGCAACAACACGCCGGTGTTCTTCCTGCGCGACGGCATCAAGTTCCCGGACTTCATCCGCTCGCAGAAGCGGCTGCCCGGGTCGAACCTGCGCGACAACGACATGCAGTGGGACTTCTGGTCGCTGTCCCCCGAGTCCGCGCACCAGGTCACGTGGCTGATGGGCGACCGCGGGCTGCCGCGCTCGTGGCGGACCATGGACGGCTTCGGCTCGCACACCTACCAGTGGGTGAACGCGGCCGGCGAGCGGTTCTGGGTCAAGTACCACTTCAGGACGCAGCAGGGCATCGACAACCTCACGGCCGACGAGGCCGCGCAGCTGGCGGGCTCGGACGCCGACCACCACATCCGCGACCTGTTCGAGCACATCGCCGACGGGGACTTCCCGCGCTGGACGCTGTCGGTGCAGGTCATGCCGTACGAGGACGCGAAGGCCTACCGGTTCAACCCGTTCGACCTCACGAAGGTCTGGCCGCACGCGGACTACCCGCTGATCGAGGTCGGCGTGATGGAGCTGAACCGCAACCCGGAGAACTACTTCGCGCAGATCGAGCAGGCCACGTTCGCGCCGTCGAACTTCGTGCCCGGCATCGCGGCGAGCCCGGACAAGATGCTGCTCGCGCGGATCTTCTCCTACGCGGACGCCCACCGGTACCGGGTCGGCACGAACCACGCGCAGCTGCCCGTGAACGCCCCGCAGGCGCCGGTGCACTCGTACTCCAAGGACGGTGCGGCGCGGTACCACTTCGCCGCACCCGACGTGCCGGTGTACGCGCCCAACTCGGTGGGCGGCCCGGCGGCGGACCCGGCGCGCGCCGCCGAGTCCTCCGGGTGGGAGTCCGACGGGGCGATGGTCCGCGCCGCGGCCACGCTGCACGAGCAGGACGACGACTGGGGCCAGGCCGGGACCCTGTACCGCGAGGTCTTCGACGACGCCGCCCGCGCCCGGTTCCTCGAGACGATCACCGGGCACGTCGGCGCGGTGCGCAGCGACGTGATCCGCGCCCGGGCCGTCCAGTACTGGACGAACGTGGACGCGGGCCTGGGGCAGGCCCTGGCCGCCGCGCTCGCCGGCACGGCCCCGCTCGAGACCGGCGAGCCCGGCACCGCGAGCACGCCCGTCGCCTGACGCCGGCCGTCCAGCGCACCACGACGCCCGCCGCCCGGACCCCCCGGGCGGCGGGCGTCGTCGCGGATGAGAGGATCGCCCGCATGAGCCAGACGCCCGACCCCGAGACCGCCACCCGCGACATCGCCGACGTCGCCGCGGTCGAGGTGATCACCACCGCCGCCGTGCACCTGATGAGCGCGGCCGCCGTCAAGTGCGGCCTGTCGCCCGACACCGAGGGCCGGCGGGGCAGCGACGACCTGGACCTCGACGAGGCGCGCAAGCTCATCACCGCGCTGGCCGCCCTCGTCACCGCGTCGGCGCCGGACATCGGCAACCAGCACGCGCGCTCGCTGCGGGACGGGCTTCGCTCCCTGCAGCTCGCGTTCCGGGAGGCGAGCCCGTTCCCCGACGCGCCCGGCGACGGCCCCGGCGAGAAGTTCACCGGCGCCGTGTCCTGACACCCCGCGCGTCAGCGGGCGGCGTCCTCCCGCGGTCGCGCGGCCACGTCGTCGGCCCCCGCCGGCACGGGCGTCGGCACCACGCCGGCGGCCGCGGGGACGGCGCGCGCCGGTCCGGCGGGCACCGGGTCGGACGCCGCGG
>NZ_JBCLVN010000096.1:0-5129 GCF_039548315.1 Cellulomonas olei | reverse complement strand
GGAGCCCGCAAGGGTGAGTGGGGGATGCGCGTCTGTTCTTTGAGAACTCAACAGTGTGCCTAGTAGTTGATGCCAAGATGGTTCATCGCTCGGGTTGGTCGCCTCGTTCGGGGTGGTTGGTTCGTGTGGTGGGTCTTGGTTTCACTGGGGAGCCGTGTCCGACCCCGTCGGAGCGGTTCCCGGTAAGCCGAATTGATAGATCCTCGCTCGCCAGCGGGTGGGGGTCGTTTCGTGTGTCGGTGGACTGCTGCTTTCGGGTGGTGGTTGCCAATGAGACATTTACGGAGAGTTTGATTCTGGCTCAGGACGAACGCTGGCGGCGTGCTTAACACATGCAAGTCGAACGGTGAACCCCAGCTTGCTGGGGGGATCAGTGGCGAACGGGTGAGTAACACGTGAGTAACCTGCCCCTGACTCTGGGATAAGCCTTGGAAACGAGGTCTAATACCGGATACGTGCCGCTCGGGCATCCGATGCGGTTGGAAAGATTTATCGGTCAGGGATGGACTCGCGGCCTATCAGCTTGTTGGTGGGGTAACGGCCCACCAAGGCGACGACGGGTAGCCGGCCTGAGAGGGCGACCGGCCACACTGGGACTGAGACACGGCCCAGACTCCTACGGGAGGCAGCAGTGGGGAATATTGCACAATGGGCGCAAGCCTGATGCAGCGACGCCGCGTGAGGGATGAAGGCCTTCGGGTTGTAAACCTCTTTCAGCAGGGAAGAAGCGCAAGTGACGGTACCTGCAGAAGAAGCGCCGGCTAACTACGTGCCAGCAGCCGCGGTAATACGTAGGGCGCAAGCGTTGTCCGGAATTATTGGGCGTAAAGAGCTCGTAGGCGGTTTGTCGCGTCTGCTGTGAAAACTCGAGGCTCAACCTCGGGCTTGCAGTGGGTACGGGCAGACTAGAGTGCGGTAGGGGAGACTGGAATTCCTGGTGTAGCGGTGGAATGCGCAGATATCAGGAGGAACACCGATGGCGAAGGCAGGTCTCTGGGCCGCAACTGACGCTGAGGAGCGAAAGCATGGGGAGCGAACAGGATTAGATACCCTGGTAGTCCATGCCGTAAACGTTGGGCACTAGGTGTGGGGCTCATTCCACGAGTTCCGTGCCGCAGCAAACGCATTAAGTGCCCCGCCTGGGGAGTACGGCCGCAAGGCTAAAACTCAAAGAAATTGACGGGGGCCCGCACAAGCGGCGGAGCATGCGGATTAATTCGATGCAACGCGAAGAACCTTACCAAGGCTTGACATACACCGGAAACTTCCAGAGATGGTTGCCCCGCAAGGTCGGTGTACAGGTGGTGCATGGTTGTCGTCAGCTCGTGTCGTGAGATGTTGGGTTAAGTCCCGCAACGAGCGCAACCCTCGTCCTATGTTGCCAGCACGTGATGGTGGGGACTCATAGGAGACTGCCGGGGTCAACTCGGAGGAAGGTGGGGATGACGTCAAATCATCATGCCCCTTATGTCTTGGGCTTCACGCATGCTACAATGGCCGGTACAAAGGGCTGCGATACCGCGAGGTGGAGCGAATCCCAAAAAGCCGGTCTCAGTTCGGATTGGGGTCTGCAACTCGACCCCATGAAGTCGGAGTCGCTAGTAATCGCAGATCAGCAACGCTGCGGTGAATACGTTCCCGGGCCTTGTACACACCGCCCGTCAAGTCACGAAAGTCGGTAACACCCGAAGCCGGTGGCCCAACTCTTTGAGGGGGAGCCGTCGAAGGTGGGACTGGCGATTGGGACTAAGTCGTAACAAGGTAGCCGTACCGGAAGGTGCGGCTGGATCACCTCCTTTCTAAGGAGCATCTGACACGCCCTGCTTCGGTGGGGTCGTGCAGAGGCCATGCCCCGGCCGTACGCGTCGGGGGTGGTGCTCACGGGTGGAACATCAACTACGGCGGCCCGCTCGGGCCGGCATCGCGTCAGTACTCCTTCGGGATGGAACGCGCACCGCCGGGTCGGGTTGGTCGCCTGGGCACGCTGTTGGGTCCTGAGGGAACAGCCCGCGAGGGAGGTTGCTTCGTGACGGGCCCGGTTGGTCGGTCGAACCGCCAGCTGCTTCGTGCAGCGGGTAGGCGCCGGACGCAAGACCGGGGATCGTTCGTTGTTTGAGAACTGCACAGTGGACGCGAGCATCTTTAAAGTATGTCTTTGTGGTCAAGTTTTTAAGGGCACAGGGTGGATGCCTTGGCACTAGGAGCCGAAGAAGGACGTGGTAGCCTGCGATAAGCCTCGGGGAGTTGGCAAACGAACCGTGATCCGAGGATGTCCGAATGGGGAAACCCCGCACGAGTCATGTCGTGTGACCCGCACCTGAATATATAGGGTGTGTGGAGGGAACGCCGGGAAGTGAAACATCTCAGTACCGGCAGGAAGAGATATTCCGTGAGTAGTGGCGAGCGAAAGCGGATCAGGCCAAACCGTATGCGTGTCAAGCCGGCAGGCGTTGCGTGTACGGGGTTGTGGGACCTTTCAGCTGATTCTGCCGAGTCAGCAGGGAGTCAGAAAGCCTCGTGATAGTCGAAGGGCATTGAATGGCCCGGCACAGAGGGTGGTACCCCCGTAGACGAAATCATGTGGCCTCCCGAAGGGGATCCCAAGTAGCACGGGGCCCGAGAAATCCCGTGTGAATCTGGCAAGACCACTTGCTAAGCCTAAATACTACCTAGTGACCGATAGCGGACAAGTACCGTGAGGGAAAGGTGAAAAGTACCCCGGGAGGGGAGTGAAATAGTACCTGAAACCGTGTGCCTACAATCCGTCGGAGCCTCCCTAGCAGGGGTGACGGCGTGCCTTTTGAAGAATGAGCCTGCGAGTTAGTGGTACGTGGCGAGGTTAACCCGTGTGGGGAAGCCGTAGCGAAAGCGAGTCCGAACAGGGCGTGATAGTCGCGTGCTCTAGACCCGAAGCGAAGTGATCTAGCCATGGGCAGGTTGAAGCGCGGGTAAGACCGCGTGGAGGACCGAACCCACCTGGGTTGAAAACCGGGGGGATGACCTGTGGTTAGGGGTGAAAGGCCAATCAAACTTCGTGATAGCTGGTTCTCCCCGAAATGCATTTAGGTGCAGCCTCGCGTGTTTCTTGCCGGAGGTAGAGCTACTGGATAGCCGATGGGCCCTACCAGGTTACTGACGTTAGCCAAACTCCGAATGCCGGTAAGTGAGAGCGCGGGAGTGAGACTGCGGGGGATAAGCTCCGTAGTCGAGAGGGAAACAGCCCAGACCACCAGCTAAGGCCCCTAAGCGTATGCTAAGTGGGAAAGGATGTGGAGTTGCACAGACAACCAGGAGGTTGGCTTAGAAGCAGCCACCCTTGAAAGAGTGCGTAATAGCTCACTGGTCAAGTGATTCCGCGCCGACAATGTAGCGGGGCTCAAGTATACCGCCGAAGCTGTGGCATTCACACATTGCGCTAGGCCTTCGTGGTCCAGGCGTGTGGATGGGTAGGGGAGCGTCGTGTGGCGGGTGAAGCTGCGGGGTGACCCAGTGGTGGACGCTACACGAGTGAGAATGCAGGCATGAGTAGCGAATGACGGGTGAGAAACCCGTCCGCCGAATGACCAAGGGTTCCAGGGCCAGGCTAATCCGCCCTGGGTAAGTCGGGACCTAAGGCGAGGCCGACAGGCGTAGTCGATGGACAACGGGTTGATATTCCCGTACCGGCGAAGAACCGCCCATACCGAGCCCGGTGATGCTAAACGCCCGAGCCCGCACACCGCACCCTTCGGGGTGCATCGTGCGGGGGAGCGCGTGACCCGATCCGGTAGTAGGTAAGCGTATTAACAGGAGTGACGCAGGAAGGTAGCCCAGCGTGGCGATGGTAGTCCACGTCCAAGGCCGTAGGGCGAGTGGTAGGCAAATCCGCCACTCACATAGCCTGAGAACCGATGGTGACAGCGTATGCTGGATGATTGGGTGATCCTATGCTGCCGAGAAAAGCTTCGACGCGAGGTTCTAGCCGCCCGTACCCTAAACCGACTCAGGTGGTCAGGTAGAGAATACCAAGGCGATCGAGAGAATCGTGGTTAAGGAACTCGGCAAAATGCCCCCGTAACTTCGGGAGAAGGGGGGCCTGAAGCGTGTACCGGCTTGCCCGGGAAGCGTGGAGGGCCGCAGAGACCAGGGAGAAGCGACTGTTTACTAAAAACACAGGTCCGTGCGAAGTCGCAAGACGATGTATACGGACTGACGCCTGCCCGGTGCTGGAAGGTTAAGAGGACGGGTCAGCCGCAAGGCGAAGCTCAGAATTTAAGCCCCAGTAAACGGCGGTGGTAACTATAACCATCCTAAGGTAGCGAAATTCCTTGTCGGGTAAGTTCCGACCTGCACGAATGGCGTAACGACTTCTCCGCTGTCTCAACCGCGAACTCGGCGAAATTGCACTACGAGTAAAGATGCTCGTTACGCGCAGCAGGACGGAAAGACCCCGGGACCTTTACTATAGCTTGGTATTGGTGTTCGGTGCGGCTTGTGTAGGATAGGTGGGAGACTGTGAAGCCGGCACGCCAGTGTCGGTGGAGTCAACGTTGAAATACCACTCTGGTCGCTCTGGATATCTAACCTCGGTCCGTGATCCGGATCAGGGACAGTGCCTGGTGGGTAGTTTAACTGGGGCGGTTGCCTCCTAAAATGTAACGGAGGCGCTCAAAGGTTCCCTCAGCCTGGTTGGCAATCAGGTGGCGAGTGCAAGTGCACAAGGGAGCTTGACTGTGAGACTGACAGGTCGAGCAGGGACGAAAGTCGGAACTAGTGATCCGGCGGTGGCTTGTGGAAGCGCCGTCGCTCAACGGATAAAAGGTACCCCGGGGATAACAGGCTGATCTTGCCCAAGAGTCCATATCGACGGCATGGTTTGGCACCTCGATGTCGGCTCGTCGCATCCTGGGGCTGGAGTAGGTCCCAAGGGTTGGGCTGTTCGCCCATTAAAGCGGTACGCGAGCTGGGTTTAGAACGTCGTGAGACAGTTCGGTCCCTATCCGCTGCGCGCGCAGGAAACTTGAGAAGGGCTGTCCCTAGTACGAGAGGACCGGGACGGACGAACCTCTGGTGTGCCAGTTGTTCCGCCAGGAGCACGGCTGGTTGGCTACGTTCGGAAGGGATAACCGCTGAAAGCATCTAAGCGGGAA
>NZ_JBCLVN010000095.1:0-7115 GCF_039548315.1 Cellulomonas olei | reverse complement strand
CGCCGCCCGCGCCGCCCGCGCCGCCTGCGCCGCCCGCGGTGCCCGGCGGGAGCACCGCGCGCGGCTCCCGCCTCGCCGGCGTCCGCCGCGTCGCTCCGGGAACCGCCGTCGCCGTGGCGGTCGCCGCGCTCTGCGTCGGCCTGACCGCCGCGGTCCCCGTCCTGCCGGGGCTGCTCGTCGCGATCGCCCTCGGTGCCGCCGCCCGCTCGGTGGGTGCCGTCCCGGCGGTCCTCGAGCCCGGTCTCGCCTGGACGAGCAGGCACCTGCTGCGGGCGGGCGTCGTGCTGCTCGGTCTCCAGCTGTCCCTCGGCGACCTGCTCGGTCTGGGCGCGCGCGAGGTCGCGGTCCTGCTCGTCACCGTCGCGGCGACGTTCTCGGCGACGCTCTGGCTCGGGCCCCGGCTCGGCGTCGGGCGCGCGCTGACCCTGCTCGTGGCCACCGGCTTCTCGATCTGCGGCGCCGCGGCCGTCGCGGGCATGAGCCCCGTCGCGGACGCCGACGAGGAGGACGTCGCGACCGCCGTCGCGCTGGTCACCGTCTACGGGAGCCTGGCGATCGTCGCGCTGCCGCTGGCCGCGGGCGTGCTGGGGCTGACCGACCGCACCGCCGGCCTCTGGGCCGGGATGTCCGTGCACGAGGTCGCCCAGGTCGTCGCCGCCGCGGGCACCGTGTCCGCCGCCGCGCTCACGGTCGCCGTGGTCGCGAAGCTCGCGCGCGTCCTGCTGCTCGCGCCGCTCGTCGCCGGTGTCGGCGTCGTCCGCCGCCGGGCCGGGGGTGCCGTCGCCGGACCCGGCCGCCGCGCGCCGCTCGTCCCGCTGTTCGTCGCGGGGTTCGTCGTGGCCGTGCTGGTGCGTTCCGCCGGCCTCGTCCCCGACGCGGTCCTGCCGGCGGTGAAGCCGGTGACGACCCTCGCGCTCGGCGCCGCGATGACCGCCCTCGGCACACAGATCCACGTCGGGCGCCTGGTCCGCACCGGCGGCCGGCCCCTCGCGCTCGGCGCGGCGTCGACCGTCGTCGCCGCGGCCGTCAGCCTCGGCGGCCTGCTGCTGGCGGGGTGATCCCGGCGTCCGTGTGGGTGGTCCACAAGGGTGACCTTCCCGGCATCGTCGTCAGGCTCGAGGCGTCCGTGCGAGGGTGAGAACGTGGCTGTCGTCGACTGGCTCTCTCCGGCGTTGTCCTTCGCCGGGGCCGGGTTGGGCGCGCTGATCGTGTACCGGACGAGCGTGACGCAGGACAAGAGCAGGCGCCTTCTCGCCGCGATCGACATGCTGGCGTCGGCGGAGCCCCGGAAGCGCGCTCTGGGTCGAGCACGCGTCGTCGAGCTCGCCACCCGCGGCGGTGTCGATCGAGCGCTCCAGATGGAGGCCTTGGCGGTGCTGCGGGAGGACGTCCGAGCCGTGTGTCCTGAGCCGGTCCTGCTGCGGTTGGCGCACGAGGGCACCTCGGGCACCCTGCGCGTCGAGGCCGTCGAAGGCAGCGAGTCCCTGGTGCAGGGCGACCGCGTGCTCATCGCGACGTCGCTGGTGGCCGCGGCGTCGGCGTATGTCGAGGTCGCCGGAGGGGTCGACGCCGCACCTGATCGGGTGGTTGCGCTGATCGCCCAGGCAGTGCCTGCCGGGGTGTCCGCGGGGGAGCACCAGGGGACGGCGCCGGGTGCGGGCACGGGAACGGTGCAGACCCTTCCGGTCGACACACCGATGATCGTGGTGAAGCTGAACCCGGACGTGCTCGACCTCTCCGCCGACGAGCTGCGCGAACGTGCGCGCAAGGCATGGCGGCTGTCGCTCGACCGTGTCCGCACCGAGGCGCCCACGGCGCTGGTCGCGGTCGTGCGAGGACGTGTGCTGGCCGCGTGGCGCGTCGACGGCGTGATCGCCAGCGCGGAGCCGAACCGGGTCGAGTTCATCCTCGGCGAGCGGCTGCACGACCTGGAGGGCCGGACCTTCGACGACACAGGGCAGAACCCTGTGCGCTACTGGCCTTAGCGGTCCCCGGCGCCCAGCAGCTCCGTGGCGCAGCGATCCGCGGGGGCCTGGCAGGATCGGCGCATGACCTCGCCCGTCCTCGTCGTCGCCGCGGCGCTCGTCGACGACCTCGACGTCCCGCGCGCGCTGCTGGCCGCCCGGCGCCGGTCGCCCGTGAGCCTGGCGGGGCGCTGGGAGTTCCCGGGCGGCAAGGTGGAGCCGGGCGAGGAGCCCGAGGCGGCGCTGCACCGGGAGCTGCGCGAGGAGCTCGGCGTCGAGGTCGAGCTCGGTGCGGAGCTGGCCGGGCCGGACGACGGGTGCTGGCGGCTGACCGACCGGTACACGATGCGGCTGTGGCTGGCGCGGGTGGCGGCGGGTGAGCCGGAGCCGCTGGTGGAGCACGACGAGCTGCGGTGGCTGCCGCGCGGCGAGTGGCTGACGGTGCCGTGGTTGGACGCAGACGTGCGGATCGTGTCGGCGCTGGCGGCCGCCACCGAGGGCGGCGACCGCCTCCCCACGGCCTTCTGACCTGCGCGTTCATCTCTCGGCGAACAGCCCGGCACAGGGTTAGCACTCTCGGTGCCCGAGTGCTAGAACAGGTCCTGTAGCCCCTTCCGGCGGGGTCCGTCCCGCCGGAGCAGCGCGATGGCCCCGGACAGGCCGGGGCCCGTCGGAGTCGAGGAGGTGACGGGCTGTGGCTACGCGATTCGACCCGTTCCAGGAGATGGACCGGCTCATGGGCCAGGTGCTCGGCTCGCAGCGCGCGGCGGCGTCCATGCCGATGGACCTGTACCGCGCCGGCGACCACTACGTCCTGCACGTCGACCTGCCGGGTGCCGACCCGGGGTCGATCGACGTCAACGTGGACGACCGCACCCTGACCATCCGCGCCCAGCGCACGGCGCGCACGGAGGACGGCGTGCAGTGGCTCGCCAAGGAGCGCCCGGTCGGCACCTACGCCCGCCAGCTGACGGTGGGCCGCGGGCTCGACCTGGACGCCATCCACGCGTCGTACGCCGACGGCGTCCTGACGCTGACGATCCCGGTGGCCGAGGAGGCCAAGCCGCGGCGCATCGAGGTCCGGACCGGTGAGACGCCGGCGACCATCGAGGCCCCGGCCGACGCCCAGCACGCGGACGCCTGACGCCCGCACACCGGCGCCCCGGTCCCGCGACGGGACCGGGGCGCCGTGCTGCGCGGCGGGTGTCGGCCCGCGCCCCGGATCAGACGGTGGTCGCCACCGGCAGCGTGGCGCGCACCGCGCGGGTCGCGGCCAGCACGTGCTCGAGCGACGGCGTGACCTCGGCGTAGCCGCGGGTCTTGAGGCCGCAGTCGGGGTTCACCCAGAGCTGCGCGGGGTCGATCACCCGGACGGCCTCGGTGAGCAGCTCGGTGACCTCGGCCTCGCTCGGCACGCGCGGGGAGTGGATGTCCCAGACGCCCGGGCCGATCCCGCGGGGGTAGCCCGCCGAGGCGATGTCCCCGAGGATCTCCATCTTCGAGCGCGCGGCCTCGATGGACGTCACGTCCGCGTCGAGCCCGTCGATCGCCCCGATGACCTCGCCGAACTCCGAGTAGCACAGGTGGGTGTGGATCTGGGTGTCCGGGCGGACGCCCGACGTGGCGAGGCGGAAGGACCGCACCGACCAGTCGAGGTAGGCCGCGTGGTCCGCCGCCCGCAGCGGGAGCAGCTCGCGCAGCGCGGGCTCGTCGACCTGCACGATCGCGGTGCCGGCGGCCTCCAGGTCGGCGATCTCGTCGCGCAGCGCCAGCGCCACCTGGTTCGCGGTGTCGGCGAGCGGCTGGTCGTCCCGCACGAACGACCACGCGAGGATCGTGACCGGCCCGGTGAGCATGCCCTTGACGGGCTTCGCGGTGAGGGACTGGGTGTACGTCGTCCACGGCACCGTGATGGGCGCCGGGCGCGCGACGTCGCCCCACAGGATCGACGGGCGGGTGCAGCGCGAGCCGTAGGACTGCACCCAGCCGTTCTGCGTGACGGCGAACCCGTCGAGGTTCTCGGCGAAGTACTGCACCATGTCGTTCCGCTCGGCCTCGCCGTGCACGAGGACGTCCAGGCCGATCTGCTCCTGGAGCTCGACGACGCGCCGGATCTCCGCCCGCATCGCGTCCTCGTACTCGGCGGCGGTGAGCTCCCCGCGGGCGGACGCGGCGCGCGCCACCCGGATCTCGGAGGTCTGCGGGAAGGAGCCGATGGTGGTCGTCGGCAGCACGGGCAGGCGCAGGCGCGCGGCCTGGGCGGCCTGCCGCTCCGCGAAGTCGCCGCGGTGGAACGCGTCCTGCGGCAGCGCGGCCAGGCGGTCCCGCACGTCGGGGCGGACCACGCCGGGCGCCTGGGCGCGGCTGCGGCGGGCGTCCGCGGCGGCGAGCAGCTCGGCGTGCACGGCCTCGCGCCCCTCGCGCAGCCCGGTCGCCAGCGTGACGACCTCGCCGACCTTCTGGTCCGCGAACGCCAGCCAGGACCGCAGCGTCGGGTCGAGCGCGGGCTCGTCGTCGACGTCGTGCGGCACGTGGAACAGCGAGGTGGACGTCGCCACGGACACCTGCGCGGCGCCGAGCGTCTCGAGTCCCTCCAGGGTCGCCAGCGCGGCGTCGAGGTCCGCGCGCCAGATGTTGTGGCCGTCCACCACGCCGCCGACCAGCAGCTTCGACGCGAGCCCGGGGACGTCGCCCGCCGGGGCCGCGCCGCGCACCAGGTCCAGCGCGAGGCCGTCGACGTCGGACGCGGCGAGCACGGGCAGCGCGTCGCCGAGGTCGCCGTAGGGCGCCGCCACGAGCAGGGCGGGGCGCTCGGCCACGGGCAGGTCCGTGGCGAGGGCGCGGTACGCCTCCGCGGCGGCGGCGAGCAGCCGGTCCGCCGGCACGCCCGTGGAGTCCGACACCAGCGCCGGCTCGTCGAGCTGCACCCACGTGGCCCCCGCGGCGGCGAGGTCCCGCAGCAGCGCCGCGTAGACGGGCAGCACGTCGGGCAGCCGGTCGATCGGCAGGAAGTCCTCCGGGGAGCCCTCCGTGGGCTTCGACAGCGCGAGGAACGTCACCGGCCCGACCAGGACCGGCCGGGTCAGCACGCCCTCGGCGAGGCCCTCGGCGAGCTCGCGGACCGGACGGTCGCCCGCGTAGCGGAACGGCGTCGCCGGACCGATCTCGGGCACCAGGTAGTGGTAGTTGGAGTCGAACCACTTGGTCATCTCGAGCGGCAGGTCGCCGCCCCGGCCGCGGGCGACGGTGGAGTACCCGGCGAGGTCCAGGCCGCCGTCGGCGGTGAGCAGGTCCGCGAACCGCTCCGGCACGGCGCCGAGCACCGCGGCGGTGTCGAGCACGTGGTCGTAGAACGAGAACGCGCTCGGGATGGCCGGCAGCCGGGTGTCGAGCCCGAGCCCCGCCAGCCGCTCGCGGGTGCGCCGGCGCAGCCCGGCGGCGGTCGCCTCCAGCTCGTCGGCGGTGGTGCGGCCGGCCCAGAACGCCTCGATGGCCTTCTTGAGCTCGCGGCGCGGCCCGATCCGGGGGTAGCCCAGGACGGTGCCGGCGGGGAACGGGTGGGTCAGGTGGGTCATCTCTCGCCTCAGGTGGTCGGGACGGGGGTCGGGGTGGTCGCGGGTGCCGCGGGGGCGCGGGGCGGGTCGACCCGCAGGTGCGCGCGCGGGGCGTCGCCGCCCAGGCCGGCGCCCTCCAGCAGGTCGAGCGCCGGTCCGTGCTGGTTGAACGTGTAGAGGTGGACGCCGGGCGCGCCGCCGTCGAGCACCGCGTTCACCAGGTCGACGCCCAGCCGCGTGCCGAGGCGGTGCCGGGCGGCCACGTCCGCGGGGTCGCCGGGGTCGAAGACGTCGAGCCGCTCCATCAGCGACGCCGGGACGGGCACGCCGGTCAGCTCGGCCACGCGCCGCAGCCGCGCCGGGTCGGTGGTGGGGATGATGCCGGGCAGGATCGGGATGGTGACGCCGGCGTCACGGGCCAGGGCGACGAGCTCGGCGTACGAGCCGGCGTCGTAGAACACCTGGGTGATCGCGAAGTCGGCGCCGGCCCGCTGCTTCGCGAGCAGCGCCGCGACGTCCTGCTCCCGGGTGCTGCCGGCGCCGGCGTTGCCGCGGGGGAACGCGGCGACGGCGACCGAGAGGGGCCGGGTGGCCGCCCGCACCGCCTGCGCCGGGCTGCTCGCGCACCGGCGGCGCTCGACGTCCCGCAGCAGCTCGACGAGGGCGCTCGCCGTCGGCAGCCCGTCGGGGTGCGGCTCCCAGGACCGGTCGGACGGCGGGTCGCCCCGCAGCGCCAGGAACGACCGCACGCCCTCGTCGAGGAACTCCTCGATGGTCGCCGTGAGGTCCGCGCGCGAGCTCGCGACGCAGGTCAGGTGCGCGATGGGGGTCAGCGACGTCTCGCGCAGCAGCCGCCGGACGAGCTGCCGCGTGGTGGTGCGCGTGCTGCCGGAGGCGCCGTACGTGACGGACACGAAGTCGGGCCGGGCGGCGGCGAGCCGCTGCACGGTGGACCACAGCCGCGGCGCGGCGTCCGGGTTCCGCGGCGGGAACAGCTCGAACGACACGGTCGGGCGGTCCACGGCTCCGAGGCCGTCGGGCACGGCGTGCTCCGTCGGGTGCGCGGGTGCGTCGGGACCGGTCATCGTCAGCTCCATCGGTCCTGGCGGAAGCACCCGCACCCTCGATCACGAGGGGGGTTGCTGCGACGTCGACGAGCCAGGTCTCTCGGTCGCTCTGGATGGGTGCGGCCACACTAGGCCGCGTCGGGTCAGCCGTCCACTGCCCCTGACACGTCACCGACCGGGGCGGGTCGGGGTCCGGACCGTTGACACCCCCGCGGGACAGTCCTACGTTCGGCACGTCGCGGCGCCCACCGGCGCGAAGCCGCGGCCGCGCCGCACCGGCGCTCCGCCACCGCACCACCCGCACGCCTCCCGGCACCTCCCACGGACGGTCCGCACCGACTCGTCCTGGAGGTCCTCGCATGCGCACCACCCCCGACGACACCGTCGCACCCGACCCGTCCGGCTCCGCCCCCGGCCGCGCGTCCCGCCGCGCGCTGCTGCGCACGGGGGGCGCCGGCCTCCTGGCGTCGGCCGTCGCGCTCGGCGCGGCCCGCACGGCGTCCGCCGCGTCCCCCGCCGTCCCGGCCGCC
>NZ_JBCLVN010000094.1:0-7541 GCF_039548315.1 Cellulomonas olei | reverse complement strand
GCGGGTGCGGCTGGCCGTGCGCGGCTGGCGCGACCCGCGGCGCGGCCGGCCGGGCGCGAAGCGCGGAGGCGGAACGGTCAGCGGGGGCGGCGGGCGCCCGGCTCCGGGTCCTCCGGGGTGGGCGGGATGAGGCCGCGGAGCGACTCGACGGCGTCGTCGCCGGCGTCGGTCGCGGCGACGTTGGCGGCGGTCACGGCCTCGAGGACCTCCGCGCGGTGCACGGACACGGAGCGCGGGGCGTCGATGCCCAGGCGGACGCCGTCGCTGCGCACCTCGATCACGGTCACGACGATGTCGTCCCCGATCACGAGTCGCTCCCCGACCCGCCTGCTCAGCACCAGCATGGCGCCGACCCTACCCGCCGCACGCAAGCGCCCGGCACCCGCGCGCGGCACGTCGTCGACGGCGACGTCGCGACCCGGGCGGTGCCACCCCGCCCACGCCCGCCGACCGCCGACCCGCAGTGCGCCACCGGCCGGCCGGCCGGCCCGCCGTCCCGCGCCGCGGTGCACACGCCGACCGCGCCGCCATCCCCGCGCCGACCACCCCACAGGCCCGCGCCGACCGCGCCGCCGGCCCTGCGCCGGCCGTCGCCGCGGCCCGGACGCGGAGCCCCGGGTCAGGCCCAGGTCGTGCCCTCCGGGAGGTGCTCGGCGAGGGCGGCCGCCCAGGCGACGCGCGACGCCGGCACCCCGTCGATCCACGCCACCGGGACGCCGAGCCCGAGCACCGTCCCGGGCTCGCTGGTGTCGAACAGCCCACCGACCGCGAGCGCGTCGAGGGGCCGCCGCGCGCCGACCGCGGCGATCCACCGGGTGCAGTCGCGGCGCTTGCTGCGCGCGTCGACGACGCCCCAGGCCTGGTCGGGCGCGAGGGCCGCGAGCAGCTCGGCCGCCGACTCCTCGCGCACGCGGCCCGGGCGCACGCCGAGCGCGACGACGGTCACGCCGTCGGGGTCGTGGTGCTCGGCGCGCCAGCGCTGCGCGGCGGTCGCGATGGTCAGCCGGCGTCCGCCGCCGACGGGCTCGGCGTCGCCGGCCGCCACGACCGTCGTGCTGCCGGTGCGCAGGGCGAGCAGGTCCGCGACGCGCGTGGCGTCCGCCGGTGGGCCCGCCACGACGACCACGGTGCCCGGGTCGCGCGGCAGGGGCGGGGCGGGGGGCACGGCCGCGAGCAGGCGGGACAGCTCGACGGGGCCGTCGCCGGTGAGCATCTCGGCCGGGACGCCGAGCTCGGCGAGCACGGCGCGCGGCACGCCGGGTGCCGTGGGGGTCGCCGCTTCGGGGGTGGCGTCGGGCGCGGCGCCGCCGGCCGGCGCGGGCCCGGCCGCACCCGCCGGCGACGACGCGCCCGTCACCGCCGGCGCCGCAGCGGGTGCCACCGACGCGGCGGACGTCATCGACGCGGCGGGCGCGCCGAGCGGCTCGAACGTCCGCTCGGCCGCAGCCACCGGCTCGGGCGCCACCTCCAGGTGGTGCTCCGGCGGCAGGCCCGTCATGGCCCGCATCTGCTCGAGCACGGACGCGAACGCCTGCTCGCCGGTCGACACCCGCGGCGCGCGCTGCTCGGGGAGCCCGGCGGGGACGGCGGGCGACGGCACCAGCGTGCCGTCGGGTGCGGCGTCCCCGGCGTCCGCCGCCGCGAGCAGCGCGTCGATGCCCCCGGCGGTCACCACCTGCCCGGCCCCGCGGCGCCGCGGCAGCGCCGCGGTGGGCGCCGGCGCCGCGTCGGGCACGTCGATCGTCAGCTCGTACCGCTCGCGCGCGAAGAACCCCGCGATGCCGCCGCTGCGCACCCGCTCGGCGCGGACGATGCGCGCGGTGGGGCCGAACTCCTCCCGCACGTGCACCATCAGCTCGGCGAGGTCGGCACCCTCAAGCAGCAATCGCGTGGGCACCGCTCACCACCCCGACGGTCTCGATGCGCACCCCTCCGCCGGTCACCTCGGCGTAGGACAGCACCGGGAGCCGCTCCAGGCCCAGCACGACCACCTTGCGCAGGGCGGGCCGCAGCGCGGGCGCGCAGACCAGCACCACGGACCGGCCGGTCGCCTCGGCGTCCGTGACGGCCACGCGCAGCCGCTCGAGCATGGCCTCCAGCCGGCTCGGGTCGGTGACGACCTGCGTGCCGCTGTCCGACGGGCGCAGCGACTCGACGAGCGACTGCTCGAACACCGGGTCGAGGGTGAGCACGCGCAGGACGCCGTCCTGCACGTGCTGCGCGCACAGCGCCGGGCCGAGCGCGCCGCGGGCGGCCTCGACGAGGCCCTCCGGGTCGGTGCTGACCTTCGCGCGCAGCGTCAGCGCCTCGTAGATGCGGCCGAGGTCGCGGATCGGCACCTCCTCCGCGAGCAGCCCCTGGAGCACGCGCTGCACCTCACCGAGCGACAGCAGCCCGGGCACGAGCTCCTCGACCACGGACGGGTTGACCTGCTTGACGCCCTCGGTGAGCACCCGGACGTCCTCCCGGCCCAGCAGGCGCGGGGCGTTCGCGGTGATGATCGCGCCGAGGTGCGTGATGAGCACGGACACCCGGTCGACCACGGTGGCCCCGGCCATCTCGGCGGCGTGCCGCAGCTCGGCGGCCACCCACTTGCCGGGCAGGCCGAAGACGGGCTCGACGACCGCCTGCCCCGGGAGGGCGGCCAGGTCGTCGCCGAGCGCCAGGATGCGCCCGGGCGGGACCTCGCCGCGGCCGACCTCCACGCCGGCGATCCGCACGACGTAGGTGGACCGCGGCAGGTCGACCGAGTCGCGGGTGCGGACCGGGGGCACGACGATGCCGAGCTCCATCGCGATCTTGCGGCGCAGGCCCCGGACGCGGTGCAGCAGGTCCTGGTCCGGGCCGTTGCCGACCATGTCGACCAGGTCGGGCGCCAGCAGGATCTCCAGGGTGTGCACGCGCATCTGCTCGATGAGCGCCTCGGGCGTGTCGTTGCTGGTGGGTGCGGCGGTCGCGGTGGACGCGGCGGCGAGCTCGGCGGCGGCGGCCTCCCGGGCCTGCGTGGCCTTGAGGCGCTGCCCGACGACCAGCAGGCCGGCGCCGACCAGGACGAACGGCAGCTTCGGCATGCCGGGCAGCAGCGCGAGCGCGAGGGCGCCGGAGCCGGCGATCATCAGGGCCGTGCGGGACTGCAGCAGCTGCTTGGAGGCGGCCGTGCCCATGTCGCCCTCGGCGGTGGCGCGGGTCACGACGATGCCGGTGGACACCGACAGCAGCAGGGCGGGGATCTGCGTGACCAGCCCGTCGCCGATGGTCAGCAGGCTGAAGCGCTCGAGCGCCTCCGGCATCGACAGGCCCATCTGGACCATGCCGATGACGAACCCGCCGATGAGGTTGATGAGCGTGATGATGATGCCGGCGATGGCGTCGCCCTTGACGAACTTCGACCCGCCGTCCATCGCGCCGTAGAAGTCCGCCTCGGCCGCGACGTCCGCGCGGCGCTTGCGGGCCGTGTCCTCGTCGATGAGGCCGGAGTTCAGGTCCGCGTCGATCGCCATCTGCTTGCCGGGCATCGCGTCGAGGGTGAACCGGGCCCCGACCTCCGCGACGCGGCCGGCGCCGTTGGTGATGACGACGAACTGGATGACCACGAGGATCAGGAAGATCACGAGCCCGATGACCAGCGAGCCGCCGACCACGAAGTGCCCGAACGCGTCGATGACGGCCCCGGCGTAGCCGTCGCGCAGCACCAGGCGGGTGGACGCGACGTTGAGGCCGAGCCGGAACAGCGTGAACACGAGGATCAGCGACGGGAAGACGCTGAAGTCCAGCGGCCGCTGCACGTACATGCTGGTGAGCAGGATGACCAGCGACGCCGTGATGTTGACGGCGATGAGCACGTCGAGCATCGCCGCGGGCAGCGGCACGACGAGCAGCAGGACGATGCCGACGACGCCGACCGGGACGGCGAGCTGCGAGATCTGCCGGTTCTTCATCACAGGTCCTCGGGGGTGTCGGGTCGGTCGGCGGGGCGGACTCGATCGGCAGGGCACAGCGCGCGGCGGTCCCCTCCCTTGGTCATCGGCAGGCGGGGCCCGGTCATGCGGCCTTCTCCGCACGCAGCCGCCGGCGGGCCGCCGCGACGGTGGTCGGGACGTCGTCGGGGGCGACGGAGCCGCCGGGCATGGTGTGGCGCCCCATCGCGGCGCCGCGGCGCTTGAGCTGCATGACGAACGCCAGCACGCGGGCCACCGCGGTGAACAGGTATGCGGGGATCTCCTGGTCGACGGCGCAGGCCGCGTGCAGCGCCCGCGCCAGGGGGACGTCCTCGACCATCGGGACCCGGTGCTCGGTCGCCTGCGCGCGGATGCGGGCCGCGACGGCGCCGGCGCCCTTCGCGACGAGGCGGGGCGCGCCGGTGCCGGGCACGTACTTCAGGGCGACGGCGACGTGGGTGGGGTTGACGATCACGACGTCCGCGTCGGCGACGGCCGCCATCATGCGGTTGCGGCTCATCGCCATCTGCTTGGACCGGATCTGCCCCTTGACCAGCGGGTCGCCCTCGGTGCGCTTGTTCTCCTCCTTGATCTCCTGGCGGGACATGCGCGTCTGCTTCCGGTTGCGGCGGATGACGACGAGCAGGTCGACCGCCGCGAGCAGCACGCCCGCGGAGACGCCCCACACCAGGAGCTGCTTCACGCCGGACCCGGCCACGCCGAGCATGTGCGCGAGCGGGATGCGGCCGGTGCCCATGAGCTGCGGCACGAGGGCCTGCACCGCGAGGTACAGCACGGTGCCGACGACGGCGGTCTTGAGCAGCGTCTTGGCGCCCTCCCACCACGCGTGCGCCCCGAACAGCCGCTTCACGCCCGACACCGGGTTGAACTGCTGCACGTTCGGCTTGAACTTCTTGACGTGCACGCCGCCCTGCGCGACCGCGACCGCGATCACGACACCCGCGACGACGGCCAGCATCGGGCCGATCGTGCCGACGACCGACCAGAGGCCGTCCCCGAGCAGCTGCGTGACGGTGCCGGCGTCGGGCGACGCGATGGCCTCGCGCACCGACCCGAGCTGCTCGAACGCCGCGTCGGCCGCCCGGCTCGCGGTGCCGGGCAGCATGATCGCCGCGGCGGCCAGCCCGACCCAGGCGGTGAGGTCCTGGGACCGGGAGAGCTTCCCGTCCCGGTGGACCTGCTTCATCCGCTGGGCTGTGGCCTTCTCGGACTTCTCCCCGCTGTCCCCGCCGCCGCTCACGACGCGACCCCCAGCATCGCCTCGAGCGCGCGGCCCGCCAGGTCGTCGATGACGCCGGGCATCGCGAGGTACGCGAAGCCGGCGAACGTCACGGTCATCAAGATCTTCAGCGGGAAGCCCATCGCGAAGGCGTTCAGCGCGGGCGACACGCGGGTGAGCAGCCCCAGGCCGACGTCGGTGAGGAACAGCACGACCAGCAGCGGTCCGCCGATCTGCAGCGCCGCCAGGAACATCTGCGTCAGCCCGGTGGTCGCCACCGACGCGAGCGCGGCGAGGTCCAGGCCGGCCCCCGGCGGCACGGCGTCGAACGACCGGGCCAGCCCGCCGATGAGCACCTGGTAGGCGCCCGAGACGAACAGCAGCACCAGGCACGTCCAGTTGTACAGGCGGGCGAACTGGGCGCCGGACGTCATGTTCTGCGGGTCGAACGCCTGCGCGAGCTGGAACCCGCCGAACAGGTCGATGAGGTTGCCCGCCGCCTGCACGGCCGCGAACACCAGCGACACCAGGAACCCGAGCGCGGCGCCGACGACGGCCTCCAGCACCAGGGCCCCGACGAACTCCCCCGTCGACGTGGTGGCGACGACGTCGAGCCGCGGCAGGACGGCCAGCGCGAGGCCGACCGACAGCATCGCCTTGACCGTCCCCGGGATGCCGCGGTGCGCGAACGGCGGCGCGACCACGAAGAACGCCGCGAACCGGACGCCCGCGAGCATCGCGGTCTGCACGGCCGCCAGGGAGAGCGTGACGTCCATCCCGGGTCAGCCCCCGAGCAGGCTGGGGATGCGCTCGAAGAGCTCCTGCGTGAACGACACGAGCTCCGAGATCATCCAGTTGCCGCACACCAGCAGCGCCACGGCCGCCGCGATCGCCTTGGGGACGAACGACAGCGTGACCTCCTGGATCTGCGTCACGGACTGCACGAGGGACACGGCGAACCCGACGACCAGCGCGGTGACGAGCACCGGCGCCGCGAGCTTCGCGGTGAGGATCAGGGCGTCCAGCCCGATGTCGAGGACGGCCGCGGTGTCCATCAGCCACCCCCCGCCGACGCCGCGCCCACGAGGGCGGTGACGATGAGGCCCCAGCCGTCCACCAGCACGAACAGCAGCAGCTTGAACGGCAGGGACACCATCACCGGCGGCAGCATCATCATGCCCATGCTCATCAGGACCGAGGACACGACCAGGTCGATGACGAGGAACGGCACGAAGATGACGAACCCGATGATGAACGCCGAGCGCAGCTCCGAGAGCATGAACGCCGGGATGAGCGTGAGCATCGGCACGGACGCCGGGTCCTCGGGGTTCGGCTGGTCCGCGGCCCGCGTCAGCAGGGCGAGGTCGGCCTCCCGGGTGTGGCCCAGCATGTAGTCGCGCATCGGCGCCGAGCCGGCGTCGAGCGCGGTCTGGAAGTCCATGCTGCCGTCCAGGTACGGCTGCACCGCGTCCTGGTTGACGTCCGACAGCACCGGCGCCATGACGAACAGGCTGAGGAACAGGGCGAGGCCCGCGATGACCTGGTTCGGCGGCACCGTCGTCAGGCCCAGGGCGTTCCGGGTCAGGGACAGCACCACGAAGATCTTGGTGAAGCCCGTCATCATCAGCAGCAGCGCCGGCGCGACGGACAGCAGCGTGATGCCGATGAGCACGACGATCGAGCTGCTCGGCGAGCCGTTGACGCCGTTGATCGCGACGGACACCTCGCCGCCGCCCGAGGGGTCGGCCGGGCCGGTGGGGGCGGCAGGGCCGTCCGGCGGGACCGGCGCGGCGTGCGCGACGCCCGAGCCGAGCACGACGAGGACGACGGCGAGCGCCAGCACGGCGGCCAGCACGAGCGGCCAGGTGCGGCGGGGGGCACGGAGGGTCGTGGGGGCGGAGGCCGTGGCGGCGGGCGCGGCCGCGGCGGTCGAGGTCGGCCGCACGGCCGCGGGACGCACCCGCAGGTCGGTGGTCACCGGCGCACCGTCCGCTCGCGCAGCGCCGCGACGGCCTGCTTCCACGTGGACGGGGCCAGCACGGAGCCGTGCAGGGCACCGGTGGCCTCCGCCGGGTGGGCGGCGAGCTCCAGCCGCGCGGCGTCGACCTCGGCGACCTCCAGGCCGGCGAGGCCGGGCACCGGCTCGCTGCCGACGGGCTCGACGGGGATCGCCGCGGCGGCGGCGAGGGCGGCGGCGGCCGACGCGGCGGAGGCAGCGGCGGCGTCACGCGCGGGACCGGCGGCGGAGCCCGGGGTGGTCGGGGTGGTCGGCGCGGCCGGCGCGGGGGCGCTGCTCGCGGTGGCCAGGGCCTGGGCGAACACGCGCTCGCGCTGCTCGGCCGACCCGGCGGCGGGCTGTGCGG
>NZ_JBCLVN010000093.1:0-6786 GCF_039548315.1 Cellulomonas olei | reverse complement strand
GTCGCACCCGCCGGCCGGGCACGGCCAGCCGTGCCCGCCGATCGTGCCCGCCAGCCGTGCCGGCCGCGCCGAGAGGCCAGGACACGCCGGAGCCGGACCGGGATCCCGGGCGTGTCCTGGACTCTCGGCGGGTCTGTGCTCGCGCGGGAGCGCAGAGCTGCGTTCGCGCGCGGCCTCGTCCGTGCCGGCTCCCGGGCGGTGAGAAGCCAGGACACGCGGGCGGCGGGCCGAGATCCCGGGCATGTCCTGGACTCTCGGCGGGGCTGTGCTCGCGCGGGAGCGCAGAGCTGCGTTCGCGCGCGGCCTCGTCCGTGCCGGCTCCCGGGCGGTGCGAAGCCAGGACACGCGGGCGGCGGTCCGAGTTCCCGGGCATGTCCTGGACTCTCGGCGGGGTGGTGAGCCACGGGGGCTGCCGGGGGGAGTCCTGGGGCTGCGCGTGAGTCCTGGGGCTGCGCGTGAGTCCTGGGGTCGTGTGAGTCCTGGGGCGGCGGGGGAGTCGTGGGCCGCGCGTGAGCCGTGGGGCTGCGCGTGAATCGTGGGGCTGCGCGTGAGAGAGGGGCTGCGGGGGAGTCGGGGGCTGCGCGGGAGTCGTGTGGCTGTGCGGGAGGTCGTGGGGCTGTGCGGGACGGGTGAGGGGGAGTTCACCCCGTCCGACGGGGGTCGCGTGGCGGAATGCCTCACGCAGCGGTGCTCGCCGCCGATCCTCACGTCAGACGGTGCACCCGCGAGGAGGCTGCAGTGGAGGACATGGACGACATCGTCCGCGAGTTCCTGGTCGAGAGCCACGAGAACCTCGACCAGCTCGACCAGGACCTGGTCGCGCTCGAGAGCGAACCCGGATCCCGGGCGCTCATCGCGAGCGTGTTCCGGACGATCCACACGATCAAGGGGACCAGCGGGTTCCTCGCGTTCTCCCACCTGGAGCGCGTGGCGCACGCCGGCGAGAACCTGCTCGTCGAGTTGCGCGACGGTCGCCGCTCGATGGACCAGGCGACGACGGACGTGCTGCTGCGGCTCGTGGACACGATCCGCGAGATCCTGCGCGCCATCGAGGCCGAGGGCGGTGAGGGCGCGGTGGAGATCGACGCGGTGATCGCGGCGATCGAGGCCATCCAGGCGACCGACCCGTCCGCCGCCCCGGCGCCCGTCGCCGAGACGCCGGCCGCGCCCGCGGCAGCGGTCGAGCCCGCGGAGCCACCCGCGCCCGCCGCGCCCGGGCCCGTGCCCGCCGCGGAGGCCGCCGCCCCGCAGCCTGAGCCCGCTGCGCCCGCGACGCCGTCCGAGCCGGCCGCGCCCGCGGCGCGTGCCATCGGCGAGTCGCCGTCGGCCCCGTCCACCCCGTCCGCCGTGGCGCCGACCCCGGTGCCGGAGCCCGCCCCCGCGGCCTCGGCACCGGCCGCTGCCACCCCGGCACCGGCCGCCGCGACCCCGGCGCCGCCCGCCGCGGCAGCCGCCGAGGAGGTCGGCACCCTCCGGGGCGGCGCCGCCGACGCGTCGATCCGCGTGGACGTGGACCTGCTCGACGCCCTCATGCGGCAGGTGGGCGAGCTGGTGCTGGCCCGCAACCAGATCAGCCGCCTGGCCACCGGCACGGACGACGTGGACCTCGCGCGGTCCGCGCAGCGTCTCAACCTCATCGCCGGTGAGCTGCAGGAGGGGGTCATGAAGACCCGCATGCAGCCCATCGAGCACCTGTGGTCGAAGATGCCGCGGATGGTGCGCGACGTCGCGGCGGCGTGCCACCGCGAGGTGCAGCTGGAGCTGTCCGGCGGTGACACCGAGCTGGACCGCAGCCTGCTGGAGGCCGTGAAGGACCCGCTGACGCACCTGGTGCGCAACGCCGTGGACCACGGCATCGAGTCGGCCGCTGACCGTGCCGCCGCCGGCAAGCCCGCGAAGGGCGTCCTGGCGCTGCGCGCGTACCACGCGAGCGGTCAGGTCGTCGTGGAGGTGGCCGACGACGGCCGCGGCATCGACCCCGACAAGATCGGTGCGAAGGCGGTCCAGAAGGGCCTGCGCACCGCGGACCAGGTCGCCGTCATGAGCGCGGCGGACCTGCTGCAGCTGCTGTTCCTGCCGGGGTTCTCCACGGCGGAGGTCGTCTCGAACGTCTCCGGCCGCGGTGTCGGCATGGACGTCGTGCGGACCAAGATCGAGTCGATCGGCGGCGCGGTGGACGTGGAGTCCGTCGTCGGCCGGGGCACGACGTGGCGGCTGCGCATCCCGCTGACGCTGGCGATCATGCCGGCGCTGACGGTGGAGTGCTCCGGGGACCTGTACGCGATCCCGCAGGTGAACCTGCTGGAGCTCGTCGCCCTGGACTCGCAGCGCTCGGAGTCGGGCATCGAGCACATCCACGAGGCGCCGGTGTACCGGTTGCGCGGGGAGCTGCTGCCGCTGGTGTCGCTGTCCTCCGTGCTGGAGGTCGGCGGGGAGCGCCCGGACAACGCGGTCATCGCGGTGGTGCAGTCCGACCACCAGCGGTTCGGGCTGCTGGTCGACCGGGTGCTGAACACCGAGGAGATCGTGGTCAAGCCGCTGTCGGCCCGCCTCAAGGCGATCGGCGCGTACGCCGGCGCGACGGTGCTGGGTGACGGGCACGTCGCGCTGATCCTCGACGTGCAGGCGATCGCCCGCCGCGCGCTGGCCGGGGAGCTGGACGCCGCCGCGCGTGACGCGCACAGCAGCAACGCCGCCGGGCTGGCCCACGAGGTGCAGCAGGTGCTCGTCGTCGGGATCGGCGGCGGCCGGCAGGTCGCGATGCCGCTGGCGTCCGTGGCCCGCCTGGAGCACGTGCAGGCCGAGCAGGTCGAGTACGTCGGCGGCCGCGAGGTCGTGCAGTACCGCGGCACGATCCTGCCGCTGGCGCGCCTGGACCGGATCCTCGGCGCGTACGGCGAGGAGGACAGCTCCGAGCTGCTGCTGGTGGTCTACAGCCGCGCGGGACGCAGCGTCGGCCTGGTGGTCCGGGAGATCGTCGACATCGTCGACGACGACTCGGCGCGGCACTCCGACATCGAGGACGCCGGCCTGGTCGGCTCCACGGTGCTCGGCGACCGCGTGACGGAGCTGCTGGACGTGCGGCGCGCGATCCTCGCCGCCGACGCGGCGTTCTACGACGAGCGGAGCGAGCACCGCTCCACGTTCGACGACGTCCCGACGCAGGTCGCCGGGACCGAGCTGGTGGGAGCCCTGCGATGAGCCAGTACGTCACGTTCTCCCTGGGCGGCAGCCTGTACGGGGTCGACGTCACGCGGGTGCAGGAGGCGCTGCGGTCGCACGTGCGCACCCGCGTGCCGCTCGCCCCGCCGGGGGTCGCCGGGCTGGTGAACCTGCGCGGTCAGGTCGTGCTGACGGTCGACCTGCGCCCCCGCCTGGGCCTGGAGGCGCTGGGCGAGGACGCCGAGCCGATGATGGTGGTCGTGCAGGTGGCCGGGGAGCCGGTGAGCCTGCTGGTCGACGAGATCGGCGACGTGATGGAGGTCGGTCCGGAGACGTTCGAGGCGCCGCCGGAGACGCTCGACGCCGCGCTGCGCCCGCTGATCCTCGGGGCGCACAAGCTCGACGGCCGGCTGCTGCTCGTGCTCGACGTGGACCAGGCCACCGCGGCCTGACGGTCCGCCGCGCCGCGCCGCGGGGCGCCCCACCCGGTCCGCCGGGAGGGGCGCCCCGCGCGCGTTCCCCCGGCTGACGAACCGGTTCACCCGGCCGGGCGATCACACGGACGGCCAGGTGGTCGATGAGGCGTCAGGAACCCCCGGTCCGTCCTGCGAGGAGATCAGCATGTCCCAGCCGTCCGCCGCCACCACTCGTCCCCGGCGGGGGCTGAGGTCGTCGATCGCCGCGAAGGTGCTCGGCCTGCTGGCCGCGGCCGGCCTCGTGGCCGTGCTCGTCGTGCTGGCCTCGGCCGTCAGCCTCGGCCAGCTCCGCACCGACGTGCAGTCGTCGGCCGCCAACGTGGCACAGCTCGGGCAGGTCAGCGACCTGCAGCGCGCGCTGCAGGCCGGCCGGGCGCGGATGGTCGAGTACCCGGCGGCGGCGGACGACGTGCGCGCCGACCTGCGCACGCAGCTCGACGAGTACGAGGCGAGCATCGCCGAGCAGCAGGCCGCCTACGACGACCTCGCGGTGGACGCGCAGGCGTGGGCGGACTTCGACTCGGGCTGGTCCGAGATGGTCCGCCTCGCGGAGGAGGAGCTGTTCCCGCTCGCGGACTCCGGTGACGTCACCGGCGCGGCGGCGCTCTACCGGGAGCAGATCCTGCCGCAGACGACGATCGCGGCCGAGGCGATCGTCCAGGAGAACGCCGCGGTCGCCGCCGTGGCCGCCGCTAACGCCGAGGACTCCGAGGCGACGGTGTCCCGCACCCTGCTGATCGTGGTGGGCCTGGTCGTGGTGGGGCTGGCCGTGGTGCTGGTGGTGGGCCTGCGGGTCGCGCGCCGGCTGTCGCGGGACGCCCGCGAGGTGCAGCAGGCGCTCGAGGCGATGGCCGAGGGCGACCTGACGGTCCGCGCGGACGTGCACAGCGTGGACGAGCTGGGCGCGATGGCGAGCTCGCTCGACACCGCCCAGGACAGCCTGCGGGGTGTCGTGTCGGGCGTGGCCGAGACCGCGCACACGGTCGCCGCGGCGGCCGAGGAGCTGTCGGTGGCCTCCACGCAGGTGGTCGCGGGCTCGGACGAGACCTCGGCGCAGGCGGGTGTGGTTGCCGCGGCGGCCGAGCAGGTGTCGCGCAACGTGCAGACCGTCGCCGCGGGCGCGGAGCAGATGGGCGCCAGCATCCGCGAGATCGCCCAGAACGCGTCGCAGGCGGCGAAGGTCGCGGCGCAGGCCACGGGCGTCGCGCAGGCGACCAACGAGCAGGTGTCGCGGCTCGGCGTCTCGAGCCAGGAGATCGGGAACGTCGTCAAGGTCATCACGTCGATCGCGGAGCAGACGAACCTGCTGGCGCTGAACGCGACCATCGAGGCGGCGCGGGCCGGTGAGGCCGGCAAGGGCTTCGCGGTCGTCGCGGGCGAGGTCAAGGAGCTGGCCCAGGAGACCGCCAAGGCCACGGAGGACATCGCCCGGCGCGTCGAGGCGATCCAGACCGACACCGGGTCGGCCGTGACCGCGATCGGGGAGATCTCGGAGATCATCGCGTCGATCAACGACTACCAGCTCACGAGCGCGTCGGCGGTCGAGGCGCAGACCGCGACGACCCCGGAGATGTCCCGGTCGGCGGCGGAGGCGGCCACCGGGACCGGCGAGATCGCGTCGAACAACGACTACCAGCTCACGAGCGCGTCGGCGGTCGAGGAGCAGACCGCGACGACCACGGAGATGTCCCGGTCGGTGGCGGAGGCGGCCACCGGGTCCGGCGAGATCGCGTCGAACATCACCGGCGTCGCGTCGGCCGCGGCGACCTCGTCGCAGACGCTCGGCCAGATGGGCGGGGCGGTCGCGGAGCTCGCGCGGCTGTCGGAGGATCTGCGCGGCCGGGTGTCCCGCTTCACGTACTGACCGCTCCGTCGCCGCGCCGTGCCGCCCCGGGGTGGGGTGGCGCGGCGCGTCGTCGTGCGGCAATCACCCGCTGCCGGGCTCAGCCGGCGGCGGGTGCGGACGATCGGTGGGTCAGCAGGGGACGGACAGGAAGGACCCACCATGAGCGTCACCACGACGACGGTGTCGACGCCCGCGCGGGTGCCGACGGTCGACAGGGTGCCCACCCAGCGCGGCCACGGCGAGCCGCCTGCGTCCGGGCACCGTCCTCGCGGCACCCGCCGCGGCACCGCCTGGTTCGCGAACCGCGGCGTGCGCACCAAGATCATCCAGCTGCTCGCGCTGGTGGTCGTGATGGTCGCGGCCACCGGCACGTTCGCCGTGCTGCGGCTGAACGACCTCGCCGAGAGCACCGCGAGCGTGCAGGAGGTCAACGCGGACGTCGCGACCCCGCTCGCCGTGGTGCACCAGGAGGAGCTCAAGGCGCGGATGCTCGTCGCCCAGGCGGGCGCGAGCCAGACGGACACGCAGGAGCAGCGCCAGGCCGCGCTCGACGCGATCGCCGCGACGGACGCCGACCTGCAGGCCGCCGCGGACGCGTTCGAGCAGGGCATCGGCGAGAACGTCGTCGAGGGCTGGGACGACTTCGTCACCGGCTGGGCCGCGTGGACGCAGATCCGCGACGACCAGCTGGTGCCCGCGGCCCTGGAGAACGACCAGGTGACGTTCGGCGAGGTGACGCAGGGCGAGGCCAAGACGGCGCTCGACGGCATGATCGCCGGGCTGGAGACCGCCGAGAAGACGGTCGCCGCGTACCTCGAGTCCGTGTCGGACCAGGCGCAGGCCGAGGCGCGGTCGAGCACCGTCGTGCTGGTCGTCGTGCTCGTCGCCGGCGTGGCGCTGGTCTCCGCCGTCGGCATGGTGATCGCCGGCATGATCCGGCGCCAGGTGACCGAGGTGCAGCGCGCGGTCGAGGCGCTCGCGGACGGCGACCTGACGGTCACCCCGCAGGTGGACTCCGACGACGAGCTCGGGCGCATGGCCCGGGCGCTGACCCGGGCGCAGGGGAACCTGCGCGGCGCGATCTCGGGCGTGGTGGAGACGGCGCAGACGGTCGCGGCCGCGGCCGAGGAGCTGTCGGCGGCGTCGAACCAGGTGGTGGCCGGCTCCGACGAGACGTCCGCGCAGGCGGGGGTCGTCGCGGCTGCCGCGGAGCAGGTGTCGCGCAACGTCCAGACGGTCGCGGCGGGCGCTGAGCAGATGGGCGCCAGCATCCGGGAGATCGCGCAGAACTCCTCGCAGGCG
>NZ_JBCLVN010000092.1:0-471 GCF_039548315.1 Cellulomonas olei | reverse complement strand
TCCGACGAGACGTCCGCGCAGGCGGGGGTCGTCGCGGCTGCCGCGGAGCAGGTGTCGCGCAACGTCCAGACGGTCGCGGCGGGCGCTGAGCAGATGGGCGCCAGCATCCGGGAGATCGCGCAGAACTCCTCGCAGGCGGCGAAGGTCGCCGGCCAGGCCACCGAGGTCGCGGCGAGCACCAACGACCAGGTGTCGCGGCTCGGCGTCTCCAGCCAGGAGATCGGCAACGTGGTGAAGGTGATCACGTCGATCGCGGAGCAGACCAACCTGCTGGCGCTGAACGCGACGATCGAGGCGGCCCGTGCCGGTGAGGCGGGCAAGGGCTTCGCGGTGGTCGCCGGCGAGGTGAAGGAGCTGGCGCAGGAGACCGCGAAGGCGACCGAGGACATCGCCCGGCGGGTGGAGGCGATCCAGGGCGACACCACGGGTGCGGTGGCGGCGATCGGGGAGATCTCCCAGATCATCGCGAGC
>NZ_JBCLVN010000091.1:0-1544 GCF_039548315.1 Cellulomonas olei | reverse complement strand
CAGGAGACCGCGAAGGCGACCGAGGACATCGCCCGGCGGGTGGAGGCGATCCAGGGCGACACCACGGGTGCGGTGGCGGCGATCGGGGAGATCTCCCAGATCATCGCGAGCATCAACGACTACCAGCTCACCATCGCGAGTGCGGTGGAGGAGCAGACGGCGACCACGAACGAGATGTCCCGCTCGGTGGCCGAGGCCGCGACGGGCTCGGGAGAGATCGCCACGAACATCACCGGCGTCGCCTCCGCGGCCTCCGAGGCCAGCCAGACGCTCAACCAGATGGGCGGGGCCATCGCCGAGCTCGCCCGGATGTCGGAGGACCTGCGCGCGCAGGTCGGCGGGTTCCGCCTCTAGGCCCGTGCGACGAGCGCCCCGGGGAGCCCGCTCCCCGGGGCGCTCGTCGTGCTCCCGCCGCGCTCGTCGACGGCCCGGCACCCGCGCACCGTGCGGCGGAAAGCGCTTCGGTCCCGCCGTGCGCCGCCGATAGGTGGGGCGACCGACTCCGTACCCGAAGGGCGACCCGACCACGATGAGCGCGCAGCACGACGCCACCCCCCGCAGGCTCTGGGCCGACCGGCCCGTCCTCGTCAAGATCATGACCGCCGTCGCCGTGATGGCGGCCATGACCGCCGTCGTGACGGCCGTCGCGGTCGGCTCGCTGCGGACCGTGCGGGCGGACGCCGCCGAGATGTACGCGGGCAACGTCGTCCCGCTCCAGCAGCTCACGGAGATCCAGCGGTCCTACCAGGGCGACCGCGCCCGCGTGATCCAGTACGGCATCGCCGACGACGAGACCCGCGCGACCCTGCTGCAGGAGCTGACCGAGCGCCAGCAGGACCTGGACGCCCAGCTCGACGAGTACCGGGCGGGCGCCGTCGACGGGGCGCAGGTCGACGCGATCGTCGCCGCGCTGGACGCGTACTACGCGGCCGCGCAGGACACGCTGTTCCCGCTGGCCGACGAGGGGGACGACGCCGGGTTCGCGGCGTACTTCGACGAGACGATCCGGCCGCTGACCACCGCGGTCATGGACGCCCTCCAGGTCGAGACCGCGGCCCAGGGCGAGCAGGCGGAGGCGCTGGCCGCCGAGACCGACGCGGTCGCGGAGCGCTCCGTGCTGGCGACCGTGCTCGTCGCCGTCCTCGGCGCGCTCGCGGCGGCCGCCCTGGCGGTGGCGGTCGCGCGCGGCATCGTGCGCCGGCTCGGCGGGGTGTCCCGCAGCCTGGCCGCGGCCGGGGACGGCGACCTGACCGTGCCCTCGGGCGTGACGGGCGGCGACGAGCTCGGCCGGCTCGCGGTCGACCTCGAGCGCACCCAGCGGAGCCTGCGGGCGCTGGTGGCGGGCGTCGCGGAGACCGCGCACACCGTGGCCGCGGCGGCGGAGGAGCTGTCCGCGGCGTCCAACCAGGTGGTGGCCGGCTCCGACGAGACGTCCGCGCAGGCGGGGGTCGTCGCGGCTGCCGCGGAGCAGGTGTCCCGCAACGTGCAGACGGTCGCCGCCGGCGCCGAGCAGATGGGCGCGAGCATCCGGGAGATCGCGCAGA
>NZ_JBCLVN010000090.1:0-9639 GCF_039548315.1 Cellulomonas olei | reverse complement strand
CGCTGCCGCGCAGCCCGCCGCCGAGCAGCCCGCTCCCGCGGCGGAGCAGCCCGCCGAGCCGGCCGCCTCCCGGCCGCGCCGGTCCCGCCGTGCCACCCGCCCCGCCGCGGCGCCGGTCGATCCCGTCGAGCCGGCCGCCGTGCTGCCGGAGCCGGTCGCGCCGGTCGACGAGCCGCTGGTCGAGGACCCCGAGGACGAGCAGATCGCCGAGACGGTCGAGCAGGCCGAGCAGACGTCCGCCGCGGCGCCGGAGTCGCGCCTCGACGTGCTGGCCGAGCTGGGGCGCACCACGCCGTCCGCCCCCGCGGCGCCGGCGTCCGCCCCGGCGGCGTCCACGGCGTCCACCACGCCCTCCCCGTCGTCCGCCCCGGGCGGCGGCGACCAGGACCGCACCGCCGCCCGTCTCGCGACCACCGCGCTGCTGTTCCAGGCGCCCGAGGCCCCGCGTCGCCGTCGGCGCGCGCAGGCGCCGTCCGGGTCGCCCGAGACCATCTCCGCCGCCGCCCAGGCCGCCGAGGCCCAGGCCGCCGAGGCGCGGCCCGAGGACGCCGGGTCCGCCCCGGCCGCTCCCGCCGAGGAGCAGGCCGCGCCGTCCCGTCGCCGTGGTCGCCGCGGCCGCACCCGTGCCGAGGAGGCCCCGGAGGCCGTCGAGCCCGCCGAGGCCGACGCCGTCGAGGTCCCCCTCGAGCAGGACGCGGAGCCGGCGGACGCCGAGGAGCAGGCCGCCGGTGCCGCCGAGGCCGCGGACGGCGAGCAGGACGGCGACGAGGGCACCCCGCGCCGCCGCCGCCGTCGCGGTGGGCGCGGTCGGCGTTCCCGCGGGACGTCGGACGGTGACGCCGAGGCCGCCGACGGCCCGGAGGACGCCGCCGACGACCAGCAGGACGCCGCGGAGGACGCGGACGGCGCCGAGGGCGCGGACGACGCGGACGACGCGGACGACCGGTCCGAGGGCGACGAGCAGGGTGGCGGCAGCCGTCGTCGCCGTCGCCGCCGCCGCTCGGGCCGCGGCAGCGAGGCGGCCGAGAGCGAGCCGCGCCGGTCGGGGACCCGCAGCGACGAGGTCACCGCGCTGCGCGGCTCGACCCGTCTGGAGGCGAAGCGCCAGCGCCGCCGCGAGGGCCGTGACGCGGGCCGCCGCCGCCAGATCATCACGGAGGCCGAGTTCCTGGCCCGCCGCGAGTCGGTCGAGCGCTCGATGATCGTGCGCGAGGCGCACGGCAAGACGCAGATCGCGGTGCTCGAGGACGGCGTGCTCGTCGAGCACTACGTGTCCCGGCAGGCGCAGGTCTCGATGGCCGGCAACGTCTACCTCGGTCGCGTCCAGAACGTGCTGCCCAGCATGGAGGCCGCGTTCGTCGACGTCGGCAAGGGCCGCAACGCGGTGCTGTACGCCGGCGAGGTCAACTGGGACGCCGCGGGCCTCGAGGGCGGCCAGCCGCGCCGCATCGAGCAGGCGCTGAAGTCCGGCGACTCGGTGCTGGTGCAGGTCACCAAGGACCCGATCGGCCACAAGGGCGCCCGCCTGACGTCGCAGATCACGCTCGCCGGCCGGTACCTCGTGTACGTCCCGGGCGGCGGCATGACCGGCATCAGCCGCAAGCTGCCGGAGCCCGAGCGCGCGCGCCTGAAGAAGATCCTGCGCGAGGTCGTCCCGGACTCCGCCGGCGTCATCGTGCGCACGGCCGCCGAGGGGGCGAGCGAGGAGGAGCTGCGCGCCGATATCGCCCGGCTGCAGTCGCAGTGGGAGGCGATCGAGAAGAAGGCGAAGACCGCGTCCGCGCCGGCGCTGCTCCAGGGCGAGCCGGACCTGGCGATCCGCGTGGTCCGCGACATCTTCAACGACGACTTCTCGTCGTTGGTCGTCCAGGGCGACGGCGCGTGGTCGACGATCTCGTCGTACATCGGCGAGCTCGCGCCGGACCTCGCGCAGAAGGTGTCGAAGTACACCGGCGCGGGCGACGTGTTCCACGACCACCGCGTCGACGAGCAGCTCGCCAAGGGCATGGACCGCAAGGTCTGGCTGCCGTCGGGCGGCTCGCTGGTCATCGACCGCACCGAGGCCATGACGGTCGTGGACGTCAACACCGGCAAGTTCACGGGTGCGGGCGGCACGCTCGAGGAGACGGTCACCCGCAACAACCTGGAGGCCGCGGAGGAGATCGTCCGCCAGCTCCGGCTGCGGGACATCGGCGGCATCATCGTCATCGACTTCATCGACATGGTGCTGGAGTCCAACCGCGACCTCGTGCTGCGCCGGCTCGTGGAGTGCCTGGGGCGGGACCGCACGAAGCACCAGGTGGCCGAGGTCACCTCGCTCGGCCTGGTCCAGATGACCCGCAAGCGGGTGGGTCAGGGGCTCGTCGAGGCGTTCTCGGAGACCTGCGAGCACTGCAACGGCCGCGGGTTCATCGTGCACACGGAGCCGGTCGAGAAGGGCAACGGCCGCCCCGACGCGGGCGCCCCGCAGCAGGCGCCCGAGGGCGGCGAGGCCAAGAAGTCCCGCCGCAAGCGCGGTGGCGCCAAGGAGCAGCCGGCGGCCGGCGCGCCCACGGCGTCCGTCCCGGTGCTGCCGGAGGCGCGCGAGGCGGTCAAGGCCACGCTCGCGACGATCGCCGCCGCCGCAGCCCACGCGCACGCCCACGACGACGAGCCGCAGCACGACCACGTCGCCGACGCGGAGGCGGACGGCACGACCGTGCCGCAGCCCGCGACCGCGGAGCAGGCCGAGGGCCGGGACGCCGCCGGCGACCGGGCGCCCGAGCCGGAGCAGCACCCCGTCGTGCTGGACGTCTTCGCCGCGCTCGGCGACCTGGCCACCCGCGCCGGCACGTCCGGCGAGGGCGCGAGGTCGACCGGGGGCGCGGCCGCCACCGCGGACGACGCGCCGGACCGGCTCGAGCTGACCCCGGTGGACCCCGGCCTGTTCGAGCTCCCCGAGGCGGACGAGCCCGACGAGGCCTGAGGTGCGGGGCCCGGTGCACCGGCACCGGGCCCCGCACCCACCCCGGGATACCGGCACGGTTTGACCCTCGGGGACGGGCTTGCGTATCCTTGAACGTCGGTGCGTTCTGACGAGAGCCGCTCGTGCGGTCCTCGCCGGAGAGCACCGTTCGCGCGTACCGCCCCTGCGGTGCCGACGCTCCCGAGTCCCGCTGCCACCGCGGTGGCGCGCCGGGACGCGGCCCGGGTCGGGACGCCCCCAGAACCTGTAGTTCGACGAGCAGAGATGAGCAGCAACGTGGTGTACGCGATCGTGAAGGCCGGCGGCCGTCAGGAGAAGGTCGCCGTCGGCGACGTCGTCGTCGTGGACCGCATCGCGGCCGAGGCCGGCTCGACGGTCCAGCTGCCGGCGCTGCTACTGGTCGACGGGGAGGCCGTGACGTCGGACGCCGCGGCGCTCGCCAAGGTCACCGTCACCGCGGAGGTCGTCCGGGACGAGAAGGGCCCGAAGATCGACATCCTGCGGTACAAGAACAAGACCGGCTACCGCCGCCGCCAGGGCCACCGCCAGGCGCTCACCCGCCTCAAGGTCACCGGCATCAAGTGACCCCGCGGGCCGCGCGCCCGTGACCGACCTCCCGTAGACAGCACCGCAGGAAAGCAGGCCTGAGATGGCACACAAGAAGGGCGCGAGCTCCTCGCGCAACGGTCGCGACTCCAACGCCCAGCGCCTCGGCGTCAAGCGCTTCGGCGGCCAGGTCGTCAACGCCGGCGAGATCATCGTCCGCCAGCGCGGCACGCACTTCCACCCCGGCGTGAACGTCGGCCGTGGCGGCGACGACACGCTGTTCGCCCTCGCCGCCGGTGCGGTGCAGTTCGGCACCCGTCGTGGCCGCAAGGTCATCGACATCGTGACGGCGGGCTGACGCCGCCGCACCCCAGCACGCAGGCCGGAGGGGCGCACCGCACGACGCGGTGCGCCCCTTCGTCCATGAGGAAGGAACCACCCGCACATGGCCGCGTTCGTCGACCGAGTCGTCCTCCACGCCAGCGGCGGTGACGGCGGCCACGGCTGCGCGTCCATCCACCGCGAGAAGTTCAAGCCGCTCGCCGGCCCCGACGGGGGCAACGGGGGCAACGGGGGCAGCGTCGTCCTGGTCGTCGACCCGCAGGTGACGACGCTCCTGGACTACCACCACGCCCCGCACCGGCACGCCCCGTCCGGCACCCAGGGGATGGGTGACCACCGGCAGGGCTCCACGGGCCAGGACCTGGTGCTGCCCGTGCCGGACGGCACCGTCGTGAAGTCGGCCGACGGCGAGGTGCTGGCCGACCTCGTGGGCGCCGGCGCGCAGTTCGTCGTCGCCGAGGGCGGTCACGGCGGTCTGGGCAACGCCGCGCTGTCCTCCCCGCGGCGCAAGGCCCCCGGCTTCGCGCTGCTCGGCGAGCCGGGCGAGGCGCGCGACGTCGTGCTGGAGCTCAAGACGATCGCCGACGTCGCCCTCGTCGGCTTCCCGAGCGCCGGCAAGTCGTCGCTGGTCGCGGCGATGTCCGCCGCCCGGCCCAAGATCGCCGACTACCCGTTCACGACCCTGGTGCCGAACCTCGGTGTCGTGCAGGCGGGCGACGCGCGCTACACGGTCGCGGACGTGCCGGGCCTCATCCCCGGTGCGAGCGAGGGCAAGGGCCTGGGCCTGGAGTTCCTGCGGCACGTGGAGCGCTGCGCGGTGCTCGTGCACGTGCTCGACTGCGCGACCCTGGAGCCGGGGCGCGACCCGCTGACCGACCTCGAGGTCATCGAGGCCGAGCTCGCCGCGTACGCCGGGGACCTCGGCATCGAGGGCGGCCGGGTGCCGCTGACGGAGCGCCCGCGGCTGGTCGTGCTCAACAAGATCGACGTGCCGGAGGCCCGCGAGCTCGCGGACCTGGTGCGGCCGGACCTCGAGGCGCGCGGGCTGCGCGTGTTCGCGGTCTCGACGGCGAGCCACGAGGGCCTGCGCCCGCTGACGTTCGCGCTGGCCGAGCTGGTCGAGCAGGCCCGCCGGGAGGCCCCGGCGCCCGAGGCCACGCGCGTCGTGCTGCGTCCGCGCGCCGTCAACGAGTCGGGGTTCACCGTCACGCGCCGGGCCGAGGGCGACCACGAGTACTTCCAGGTCCGCGGCTCGAAGCCCGAGCGGTGGGTGCGCCAGACGGACTTCGCGAACGACGAGGCGGTCGGCTACCTGGCGGACCGGCTGGCGCGGCTGGGGGTCGAGGACGCCCTGCTGAAGGCCGGTGCCGTCGCTGGCGCCGAGGTCGTCATCGGCGACGGGCCGTCCGCGGTGGTGTTCGACTGGGAGCCCACGCTGCTGACCGGTGCGGAGCTGCTCGGCGGCCCGCGCGGGTCGGACGTGCGGCTGGAGGACCACAACCGGCCCACCCGCGGCCAGAAGCGCCAGGAGTACAAGGAGCGCATGGACGCCAAGGCCGAGGCCCGGGCCGAGCTGTGGACCGAGCGCGAGGCCGGTCTCTGGACCGAGGACTGAGGCGTCCGGCCCGCGGAATCCCGTGGGGCCGCCGCCGTCCCCGGGGCAGAATGCCCGCGTGAGTGCCGCCGCGCTGTCCGACCGCCGCCTGCTGCCCCAGGTCCACCGCGTGGTGGTGAAGGTCGGCTCCTCGTCGCTGACGGACGCGGACGGCCGCCTCGACCCCGAGCGGCTGCGGGCGCTGGTGGACGTGCTGGCGTCCCGCGTCGCGGACGGCCGTCAGGTCGTGCTGGTGTCCTCCGGGGCCATCGCGACCGGCATGGACCCCCTGGGCCTCGCCCGGCGCCCGCGCGACCTCGCGACGCAGCAGGCCGCCGCGTCGGTGGGCCAGGGGCTGCTCGTCGCGCACTACACGCGGGCGTTCCACGCGCACGGCCTGCGGGTGGGGCAGGTGCTGCTCACGGCCGACGACACGATGCGGCGCGGGCAGTACCGCAACGCGCAGCGTGCCCTGGACCGGCTGCTGGACCTGGGCATCGTGCCGATCGTCAACGAGAACGACACCGTGGCGACCGACGAGATCCGGTTCGGCGACAACGACCGGCTCGCCGCCCTCGTGTCGCACCTGGTCCACGCGGACGCGATGGTCCTGCTCACCGACGTCGACGGGCTCTACACGGGCCCGCCGTCCCGGCCGGGCTCGCGCCGCATCCCGGAGGTCCGCGGGCCGCGCGACCTGGAGGGCGTCGACGTGTCGGCGCGCGGCAGCCACGTCGGCACCGGCGGCATGGTGACCAAGCTCGAGTCCGTGGCCATCGCGACGGCGTCGGGCGTGCCGGTGGTGCTGACCTCGGCCGCGCAGGTCGCGGCGGCGCTGGCGGGCCAGGACGTGGGCACGTGGTTCGCGGCGACCGGGCGCCGCACGTCGACGCGGCTGCTGTGGCTCGCGTACGCGGCCCGGACCCGGGGTCGGCTCGTCCTCGACGACGGGGCGGTGCGGGCCGTCGTCGAGCGCGGCACGTCGCTGCTCCCGGCGGGCGTCACCGCGGTCGAGGGCGACTTCGAGGCCGGCGACCCCGTGGAGCTCGCGGGGCCGGACGGCACGGTGGTCGCCCGCGGCCTCGTCGCGTACTCCGCGCAGGAGGCGCCGGGGCTGCTCGGGCGATCGACGCAGGACCTGCGTGCCGACCTCGGGGAGGGGTACGACCGGGAGCTCGTGCACCGGGACGACCTCGTGCTGGTGCGCCGGCGGCGCTGAGCGCGTCGGCGGCCACCCGACCAGCCCCCGGACGGCTCCGGGGCGTGTCCGGCGCCCGGGACTACCCTGGTGCGATGACGACCTCCCTCGACGCCCCGGCCACCGACGGGGCGCAGCACCTCGACGCGGCCCCGGCAACTGGGGACGGCACGCAGCCCGACGTCACCGAGCAGGTGCTCGCCGTGGCCCGGCGCGCGCAGGTCGCCGCCCGCGCGCTCGCCGTGGCCACCCGTGCCACGAAGGACGCCGCGCTCGGGGCGCTCGCGGACGCGCTCGTCGCGGACGCCGACGCGATCGTGGCGGCGAACGCCGAGGACGTGGCCCGCGGTCGCGAGCAGGGCACGTCCGCCGGCCTGCTCGATCGGCTCACGCTCACGCCCGAGCGGATCGCCGGCATCGCGGACGCCCTGCGGGAGGTCGCGGCGCTGCCCGACCCGGTCGGGGAGGTCGTGCGCGGCTCCACGCTGCCGAACGGCCTGCGGATGCGCCAGCTCCGGGTCCCGATGGGCGTGGTCGGCATGATCTACGAGGCGCGGCCCAACGTCACCGTCGACGCCGTCGGGCTCGCGCTGAAGAGCGGCAACGCGGTGGTGCTCCGGGGCGGGTCGGCCGCCGCGCGCAGCAACGAGCGGATCGTCGCGGTGCTGCGCGCCGCCCTCGAGGCCCGCGGGCTGCCCGCCGACCTCGTCCAGTCGATCGACGCCTACGGCCGCGCGGGCGGCGTCGCGCTCATGCACGCCCGCGGCCTGGTGGACGTGCTGGTGCCGCGCGGCGGCGCCGACCTGATCCGGACCGTCGTGCGCGAGGCCACCGTGCCGGTCATCGAGACCGGCGTCGGCAACGTGCACGTGTACGTCGACGCCACGGCCGACCCCGCGGTCGCCCTGCCGATCCTGCTCAACGCGAAGACGCAGCGCGTCGGCGTCTGCAACGCGGCGGAGACGCTGCTGGTCCACCGTGACGCCGCCGCGGGGTTCCTGCCGTCGGCGCTGACCGCGCTCGCGGGCGCCGGGGTCACGGTGCACGGCGACGCCGCGACCGCGGGCTTCGCGCCCGCGGGGGTGGACGTCGTGCCGGCCACCGACGAGGACTGGGCGACCGAGTACCTGTCGCTCGACCTCGCCGTGCGGGTGGTCGACGACCTCGACGCCGCGCTGGAGCACATCCGCACCTGGTCCTCGGGGCACACCGAGGCGATCGTCACGCGCGACCTCGCCGCGTCCGAGCGGTTCGTGGCCGAGGTCGACTCCGCGGCCGTCATGGTCAACGCGTCCACCCGGTTCACGGACGGCGGCCAGCTCGGCCTCGGCGCCGAGATCGGCATCTCCACCCAGAAGCTGCACGCCCGCGGCCCCATGGGGCTCGCCGAGCTGACCACCACCAAGTGGGTGGTGCACGGCGACGGGCACGTCCGTCCCTGACGGGGGACCCGCCGGACGTGCGACACTGGACCCTCACTTCGACCCCTCCCGGGAGGACCACGTGAACGCTGCGCTGCGCGCCGCCGAGGCCGCCGCCGAGCAGACCGTCGAGCTGCCCTTCGAGCCCGTCGTCTTCGGCATCGCCGGCTTCGGCGTCCTCATCGCCCTGCTGCTCGTGACGTTCGCCTTCCGGAGCGTCGGCACCCGCCACGACTGACCGGCCGCGAGGGACCCGCCACCGATGACGCAGCGACGATCCCGGCTCGGGGTGATGGGCGGCACGTTCGACCCGATCCACCACGGCCACCTCGTCGCCGCCAGCGAGGTCGCCGCGCAGTTCGACCTGGACGAGGTCGTGTTCGTCCCGACGGGCGCCCCGTCGTTCAAGCAGGACGTCGAGGTCACACCCGCCGAGCACCGCTACCTGATGACGGTGATCGCGACCGCGTCGAACCCGCGGTTCACGGTCAGCCGCGTCGACATCGACCGGCCCGGCCTGACCTACACGGTCGACACGCTGCGGGACCTGGCGCACGAGCGGCCCGACACCGACCTGTACTTCATCACCGGCGCCGACGCCATCGAGCAGATCCTCACCTGGAAGGACTCCCCGGAGCTCTTCGAGCGCGCCCAGTTCGTCGCGGTCACCCGGCCCGGGCACGCCCTGTCCACGGACGGCCTGCCGTCCGACCGGGTCAGCCAGTGGGAGATCCCGGCGCTGGCCATCTCGTCCACCGACGTGCGCGACCGCGCGCGCGCCGGGAAGCCCGTCTGGTACCTCGTCCCGGACGGGGTCGTCCAGTACATCGCCAAGCACGGTCTGTACCGAGGAAGTCAGTCATGAGCACACCCGGCACGCCGCTGACCCGTCGGGAGCTGCGGGAGCGCGAGGCCGCACGGCGCGCGGCGGAGCAGGCGGCCGCAGCAGGCGGGACGCCGGCCGACGCCGGGCGCCCCGGTTCCCCCGTGCAGCCCGCCGCCGGTGCCGCCCGCGCCGCGGCGGCCTCCGGTTCCCCCGCTCCCGCGGTGCGTCCCGACGTGCCGGCGGGAGCCGGTGCGGCGGGCGGTGGTGAGGCGACGCCCGCCCGCGGCACGAGCCGGGCCGGCGAGGCGCCGTCGACGGGGAGCGCCCCCGGTGCACCGGGTGCCGCGGCGACCGGCGGGGCGGGTGCAGCAGCCGTGGCCTCGCGCCGCGCCCTGCGCAACCGCCCGGTCTCCGCGGTCGGCCCCGACGGCCGCCCGGGCGGGTCGACGCCCTACCAGGTGCCGGGCCTGCAGCCGGAGGCACCCGCGCGCACGCGCCGTTCGATCCGCACCGCCTCGGCCCCCGACGCGACCGCGGGCCCGGGGACGGCGCCCGGCGGGACGGAGGCGCGAGCCGGTGCGTCCGGCGGCCGGGACGCCGCCTCCACGGCCGCACCACGGCCTGCTGCGCCTGCCGCGCCTGCTGCGCCACGGCCGGAGGCACCGGCCGCCGGATCGCGTCCGGCCGCCCCGACGCCCGCGCGCCCCGACCCCGCCGGGCGTCCCGGGGTGGCCGCCGGCCCCTCGG
>NZ_JBCLVN010000089.1:0-2388 GCF_039548315.1 Cellulomonas olei | reverse complement strand
AGACGCTCGGCCAGATGGGCGGGGCCGTCGCGGAGCTCGCGCGGCTCTCGGAGGACCTGCGCGGCCGGGTGTCGCAGTTCTCCTACTGAACGCCGGGCGTTCACCCGCGGGACTGCTCCGGTCGGGCCACGTGGCCGCGGGAGCGCTCACAACCGCGGGCACCCGTCCGATCCAGACGGCACGGCGACGACGGGCAGTGTCGCGCCGCACAGACGAAGGAGTCCACATGAGGCAGGGGATGCGCCGACCGGCCGCCACCGCCGCCGCGGTCGCGGTGGCCGGGGTGCTCGCCGGGTGCGCGTCGGCGACCGGCGCGGCGGGTGACGGGGACCGGCCGCTGGTCGGGGTCGCGATGCCGACGACGACCTCGGAGCGCTGGATCGCCGACGGCGAGAACGTGCAGGACCAGCTGCGCGCGCTCGGGTACGACGTCGACCTGGAGTACGCCGAGAACGACGTGCCCACGCAGGTCGCCCAGCTCGAGGACATGATCGCGGCCGGCGCGGACGCGCTCGTCATCGGGTCCATCGACGGCGTGGCGCTCAAGGACGTGCTGGGGGAGGCCGCCGCGGCGGACATCCCGGTGATCGCCTACGACCGCCTGATCCGCGAGTCCGGCGACGTCGACTACTACGCGACGTTCGACAACGCGCGCGTCGGCGTGCAGCAGGCGACCACCCTGCTGCAGGGCCTCGGCCTGCTCGACGAGGCGGGCGACCGCACCGACGTCACCGGCCCGTTCGCGATCGAGCTGTTCGCCGGCTCGACGGACGACAACAACGCGACCGTGTTCTTCGACGGCGCGATGGGCGTCCTGCAGCCGTACCTCGACTCGGGGGTGCTGACCGTGCCCTCCGGCGAGACGGGCTTCGAGGAGGTCGCCACCGACAAGTGGGACCCGAAGAACGCCACGGCCCGCATGGACACGCTGCTGCCGCTGTACGCCGACCGCCGGCTGGACGGGGTGCTGTCGCCGTACGACGGCATCTCGATCGCCGTGCTCGACGCCGTCAAGACCATCGGCTACGGGACGGACGCCCAGCCGCTGCCCGTCGTGACCGGGCAGGACGCCGAGCTCGCCTCCGCCAAGTCCATCGCCGCCGGCGAGCAGTACGCGACCGTCTACAAGGACACCCGGCAGCTCGCCGAGGTGACGGTCGCGATGGTCCGGGCGCTGCTGGACGGCGCCGAGCCGGAGACGAACGACAGCCGGTCCTACGACAACGGCGTGAAGGTCGTCCCCTCGTACCTGCTGACCCCGCAGGTCGTCACCGAGCAGAACCTCCGCCAGGTCCTCGTGGCCGGCGGCTACTACACCGCCGAGGAGCTGGGCTGATGGCCACCGACCGCACCGCCGCGCAGCAGTCCCCCCGGCGCCGCGCGTCCTGGTTCTGGGACCGCCCGGTCGCCCTGAAGATCGCCGTCTCCCTGCTGGTGCTCGGCGGCACGTTCGCCGTGGTCGGCGGGGCCGGCGCGATCGCCCTGTTCCGCGCCGGGCAGCACCTGGAGGAGATGTCGGGCCTGACGGGCGACCTGCAGTCGGCCATGTCGGAGCTGCGCACCGCGCAGACCCGCAGCCACCTGCTGGTGCACCGCGCCGCCGAGGCCACCGACGACTCCGTGCGGGCCCAGCTCCTGGAGTCCTCCGCGTGGACCGACCGGGACGTCGCCGCGCAGATCGACGCGATCTCCGCGTTCCCGCAGTCGGAGACCCGGCAGTGGTCGGACTTCGTCGACCGCTGGGACGCCTGGGTCGCCTACCGCGACGCCACGCTGCTGCCGCTCGTCGAGGACGGCGACCTCGTCGGCCTGCGGACCGCGCTCGCCGCGGACGCGTCCGCCGACCCCGACTGGGCGGGCCGGGCCCTGGCCCTCGCGCAGGGCCAGGTCGACGCGCAGGTCGACGACATCCTGGCGGCCAGCCGCGCCGAGGTGAACCGGACGATCATCGCGCTCGTCATCGCGTTCGTCGTCGGTGCCGCGCTGTCCGGGATCCTCGCCGTGCTCGTGATCCGGCGCATCACCACCGCCGTGCGCAGCGTGCAGGGCTCGCTCGAGGCCATGGCCGACGGCGACCTCACGGTGCCGGCCGAGGTGCCCTGGCAGGACGAGACGGGGCGGATGGCCGCCGCGCTCGCGCAGGCCCAGGAGTCGCTGCGCACGACGCTGTCCGGCGTCGTCACGGCGGCCGGGTCCGTGGAGCGGACGGCAATGAGCCTCGCGGCCTCCAACGGCACCGTGGTGGAGGGCTCCCAGGAGACCTCCGCGCAGGCGGGCGTCGTGGCGGCCGCCGCCGAGGAGGTCTCCCGCAACGTGCAGGCCGTCGCGGCCGGCGCCGAGCAGATGGGGGCGTCGATCCGCGAGATCGCCCAGAACGCCTCGGAGGCC
>NZ_JBCLVN010000088.1:0-7796 GCF_039548315.1 Cellulomonas olei | reverse complement strand
CGCCTCGGAGGCCGCGAAGGTCGCCGGCCAGGCCACCGACGTCGCCGCCGCGACCAACGAGCAGGTCGCCCGCCTGGGCGTGTCCTCGCAGGAGATCGGCAACGTGGTGAAGGTGATCACCTCCATCGCGGAGCAGACGAACCTGCTCGCGCTGAACGCCACGATCGAGGCGGCGCGCGCCGGCGAGGCCGGCAAGGGCTTCGCGGTCGTCGCCGGGGAGGTCAAGGAGCTCGCGCAGGAGACCGCGCGCGCGACCGACGACATCGCCCGCCGCGTCGAGGCCATCCAGAACGACACGGGCGCCGCCGTCGTGGCCATCGGGCAGATCGCGCAGATCATCGCGTCGATCAACGACTACCAGCTGACCATCGCCTCGGCCGTGGAGGAGCAGACCGCCACGACCAACGAGATGTCCCGGTCGATGGCCGAGGCCGCCACGGGCTCCGGGGAGATCGCCACCAACATCACCGGGGTCGCGGGCGCCGCGTCCCGCTCGGCGGGCGTGCTGGGCGAGGTCTCGACCCACGTGGCCGAGCTCGCGACGCTGTCCGCCGACCTGCACGACAGGGTCGCGCGTTTCACCTACTGACGGCCCGCTCCGGCGCCGTGCGCCGCTCAGGAACCGGCCGCACCGACCGATCAGAACCTCGAACCGGCCGGTGCGGCCGGTCCATCGCGTCCCAGGGGAGCCCATGACCAGGATCCGTGTGCTGGTGGTCGACGACTCGGTCGTCGTCCGCCGGCTGGTGACGGACTCGCTCTCACGCGACCCCGACATCGAGGTGGTGGGCTTCGCGTCCAACGGCCGCATCGCGCTGGCCAAGGTCGAGCAGCTCGGGCCGGACCTCGTCACCATGGACATCGAGATGCCGGAGATGAACGGCATCGAGGCGGTCCGTGCGCTGCGGCGGGGCCGGCAGACCATGCCGATCATCATGTTCTCGACGCTCACCGAGCGGGGCGCGTCCGCCACCCTGGACGCGCTCGTCGCGGGCGCCACGGACTACGTGACGAAGCCGGCGAACGTCGGCAGCGTCCAGGAGTCGCTGGACCGGGTCGCGAGCGAGCTGATCCCCAAGATCAAGGCGCTCGTGCCGCGCCGGGGCCTCCCGGGCGGCGGCGCCGCAGCGGCGGGCCCGGCCGGCGCAGGCGCGGCGCAACCCGCGCCGGCCGGCGCCGGTCGCCCGGCGGCGTCCGCCCTGTCCGGCCCGGTCGCCGGGGCCGCGTCCGCGCGGCGCCCCGTCGTCCTGAGGCCCGCGCCGACGCCGCACCCGGTGTCCGCGGTCGTCCTCGGGTCGTCCACCGGCGGCCCCGAGGCGCTGTCCCGCGTGCTCGGCGCGCTGTCCGCCCCGCCGCCCGTGCCGGTGCTCGTCGTGCAGCACATGCCCCCGGTGTTCACCCGCCAGCTCGCGGCCCGGCTCGACCGGCTCGGCCCGGCGACGGTCGTGGAGGCCACCGACGGCGAGGCGCTGCGGCCGGGCACCGTCTACGTCGCGGCCGGCGACCACCACCTGGAGGTCGCCCGCACCGCCGGCGCCCTGCGCACCGTGCTCACCGACGGCCCGCCCGTGAACTTCTGCCGCCCGGCGGTGGACGTGCTGTTCCGCTCCGCCGTCCGGGAGCTCGGCGGGCAGCTGCTCGCGGTCGTGCTCACCGGCATGGGTGCGGACGGCCGCACCGGCTGCGAGGACGTCGTCGCCGCCGGCGGCACCGTGCTCGTCCAGGACGAGGCCACCAGCGTCGTCTGGGGCATGCCCGGCGCCGTCGCCACGGCCGGCCTCGCCCACCGCGTCCTGCCTCTCGGGGAGGTAGCCCCCGCCCTCGAGGCCGTGCTCGCCCGTGCGGGCAGCCGGCCGCCCGCACCGATCGGAGGTCGGCCATGAGCCTGACCCAGGACACGTTCGCCTTCGTCGCCGACGTCGTGCGTCGTCGCAGCGCCATCCAGCTGGAGGCCGGCAAGGAGTACCTCGTGGAGAGCCGGCTGCTGCCGCTCGCGCGCGAGGGCGGCCACGCCGGCGTCGACGCCTACGTCCGGGAGGTCCGCGCGGGTCGCCGCGAGTCCGACCTCGCGCAGATCGTGGAGGCGCTCACCACCAACGAGACGTCCTGGTTCCGGGACGCCACGCCGTTCTCCGCGCTGCGCACCCACGTGGTGCCCACGCTGCGGGCCGAGCGGCCGGTGCTGGACTCGGTGCGGGTCTGGTCGGCGGCGTGCTCGACCGGCCAGGAGCCGTACTCGATCGCGATGACCCTCGCGGACGTGCTCGGCCCCGGCGTCCGCGTCGAGATCACCGCGACCGACCTGTCCGACCAGGTGCTCGCCCAGGCGCGCTCCGGCCGGTACTCCCAGCTCGAGGTCAACCGCGGCCTGCCCGCCCCCATGCTGGTGCGGCACTTCCAGCGCTCCGGCGCGGACTGGCAGATCTCCGACGCGCTGCGCCGGGCGGTGACGTTCCAGAAGCACAACCTGCTGGACCTGCCGCCCGCCGGGCCGTTCGACATCGTGTTCCTGCGCAACGTGCTCATCTACTTCGACCTCGAGACGAAGCGCTCGATCCTGTCGCGCGTGCACCGCGTGCTCAAGCCGGGCGGGTTCCTCGTGCTCGGCGCCGCGGAGACCACGATCGGCGTCGACGGGGACTGGGAGCGCGTGCCCGTCGAGCGCGGCTCGGTGTACCGGCCCGTGCACGGCGGCCTCGTGCCCCGCCCGCGGCCCGCCCCGGCCGCGGCGGTGCCCGTCGGTGCGGCAGCCGCACCCGCGCGGACCGCCGCCGCCTGGCCGACCAGCACCCCGCTGCCGCCCGCGCGACCGCGCGTGGGAGCGCCCGTCTTCCCCACCGCCCCGGCCGGCCGCCCCGGCACACCCGAACAAGGAGTGACGCGATGAGAGCCCTCGTCATCGACGACTCGCGGACCATGCGCCGCATCGTCGCGAGCGCCCTGGAGGACCTCGGCTTCGCCACGGTCCAGGCCGGTGACGGCCAGCAGGCGCTCGACGTGCTGGAGTCCGGGGAGCAGGTGGACCTCGCCTGCATCGACTGGAACATGCCGGTCATGGACGGGCTGACGTTCGTCACCCGCGTCCGCGCCGTCCCCGCGTGGCGGAACATCACGCTGATGATGGTCACGACGGAGAGCGAGCACGGGCAGATCGTCCGGGCCCTCGCGGCGGGCGCCCACGAGTACCTCATCAAGCCGTTCACCATCGACGCCATCCGCGACAAGCTCGACCTGCTCGGGCTCGTCCCTGCCGAGGAGCCCGTATGACCGCCGCCGTGGAGCACGACCAGGTGTACGCGATCGCCGAGGAGGTGTTCGCCGCCATGATCGACGGCGAGCCCGGCTACCTGCGCCCCTGGGAGGGCGACGTGCCGGTGCCCGCCGAGCCGCTGGTCGCCTGGGTGGACGTGCACGGCGAGCTCGCCGGCCGCGCCGCGGTCACCACGGACGTCCCCACCGCGCACGAGCTCACCCGGGCGCTGCTCGGGATGGACGCCGGCGAGCCGGTCGGCCCGGAGGACCTCGTGGACGCGTTCGGGGAGGTCGCGAACGTCGTCGGTGGCAACGTCAAGGCGCTGCTGCCGTCGCAGGGCACGCTGAGCCTGCCGCAGGTCGCCGCCGAGCTGCCGGTCGTCCCCGGTACCTCGCTCACCCACGAGCTGCGCCTGGACTGGCGTGGACGTCCCGTCGTCGTCGTGGTCTGGTTGTTCCCGTGACCGCAGCGCCGACCGCCCGACCCGCCGCGGCCCCGGCCCCGGCACCCCGACCCGAAGGGAAGTGACGAGCATGATCCGCGTGCTCATCGCCGACGACAGCCGCGTCATGCGGCAGATCGTGATCCGCACGCTGCGCCAGGCCGGCTACGACTGGGACGTCCGCGAGGCGTCCGACGGCCAGGAGGCGCTCGAGGCGGTCCGCGCCGACGAGCCGGACGTCGTGCTCTCGGACTGGAACATGCCGAACCTCACCGGCATCGACCTGCTGCGCCGGCTGCGTGCGGAGGGCTTCTCGACGCCGTTCGGCTTCGTCACCTCGGAGGGGTCGGACGAGATGCGCACGCTCGCCGACGAGGCGGGTGCCCTGTTCCTCATCGCCAAGCCGTTCACCGCGGACACGTTCCGCGACGCGATCGAGCCGGTGCTGGCATGAGCGGGACGCCGCTGCCCAGCGCCCTGGAGGTCCGCGAGCTCTGGGAGGGCCTCGTCGGCCGGGACATCGAGGTCGCCACGGGCGGCCCGATGGTCGACCCCGTGCTGAACGGCGGCGCGCTCGTGGGCGTCTTCGTCGACCGGCTCATGAAGCTGTCCGCGCTCGTGCTGTTCGACCTGCCGCTCGCCGCCCACCTCGGTGCGGCGATCGCCCTGGTGCCGGCCCGCACGGCGCAGACCGCCGTGGAGGAGGAGACCCTGCCCGCCGCGCTCGCGGAGAACGCCGGGGAGATCCTCAACGTCACCGCCGCGCTGTTCAACGTCGGCGACGCCCCGCACCTCAAGCTCGACGCCGTCTACGCGCCGCGCGACCCGCTGCCCGCCGACGTGGCGCAGTGGGTGCTCGCGTACGTGCGGCGGCTCGACCTGGAGGTCGAGGTGTCGGGGTACGGGCGGGGCTGCGCGTCGGTGCTCGTCATCTGACCGTGCCCGGGGCGGGCCGCCGGGCGCGCCGTGTTTCCGGGGGGTAAACGTTCACGGACGGGGGCGCAGCGGCCTTCACGGTTCTGCCACACTTCGCCCCATGTCCACCACCTCCACGGGGGCGCCCGCGTCTGCGCCCGTCCAGCCGCGGAACGCGATCAACCGGTTCTTCAAGATCTCCGAGCGCGGCTCGACGATCGGGACCGAGATCCGCGGCGGCCTCGTCACCTTCTTCACGATGAGCTACATCATCGTGCTGAACCCGCTGATCATCGGCACCGTCCAGGACGGCTCCGGGTCGTTCCTCGGCGGCGGGTCCGAGCCCAACATCGGCATGATCGCCGCCACCACGGCCCTCGTCGCCGGCGTGATGTCCATCCTCATGGGCGTCGTCGCGAACTTCCCGCTGGCGCTCGCCGCCGGCCTCGGCCTGAACGCCGTGGTCGCCTACTCCATCGCCTCGCTGCCCGACATGACGTGGGCCGACGCGATGGGCATCGTCGTGCTCGAGGGCCTCATCATCCTGGTGCTCGTGCTCACCGGGTTCCGGGAGGCGGTCTTCAAGGCCGTCCCGATGGAGCTCAAGACGGCCATCAGCGTCGGCATCGGCCTGTTCATCGCCTTCATCGGGCTGGTGGACTCCGGCTTCGTCCGCATCCCGCTCAGCCAGGCCACGCCCGTGGAGCTCGGCATCGCCGGCTCGCTGGGCTCCTGGCCGCTGCTCGTCTTCGTCGTCGGCCTGTTCCTCGCGATCATCCTCATGGCCCGCAAGGTCAAGGGCGCCATCCTCATCGCGATCGCCTCCGCGACCGTCCTCGCGATCGTCGTCGAGGCCGTCGGGTCCATCGGCGGGCAGAGCGCGGAGAACCCGGGCGGCTGGGAGCTCAACGTCCCGCAGCTGCCCGACAGCGTCGTGGCCACGCCGGACTTCTCGCTGCTCGGCCAGTTCTCGCTGTTCGGCTCGATCGAGAAGATCGGCCTGGTCGCCGTGATCCTGCTGGTGTTCTCGGTGATGATCGCGGACTTCTTCGACACGATGGGCACGATGGTGGCCGTCGGCGGCGAGGCCGGGCTGCTCGACGAGCAGGGCAACCCGCCGCGCACCAAGCAGATCCTCGTGGTCGACTCCCTGGCCGCCGCGGCCGGCGGTGCCGCCTCGGTGTCGTCCAACACGTCCTACGTGGAGTCCGCCGCGGGCGTCGGCGACGGTGCCCGCACCGGTCTCGCGTCGGTGACCACCGGCATCGCGTTCCTGCTGGCGACGTTCCTGTCCCCGCTGGTCGACATGGTGCCGTTCGAGGCCGCGACCCCCGCGCTCGTCGTGGTCGGCTTCCTCATGGTCATGCAGGTCTCGGGCATCGACTGGAAGAACTTCGAGGTCGCCGTCCCCGCGTTCCTCACGATCGTTCTCATGCCGTTCAGCTACTCGATCACCGTCGGCATCGGCGCGGGCGTCATCTCGTTCATCGTCATCAAGCTCGCGATGGGCAAGGCCCGCCGCGTGCACCCGCTGATGTGGGTGGCCGGCGCGCTGTTCGTCGTGTACTTCCTCATCGGCCCGATCAAGGGCTGGCTCGGCCTCTAGGCCCGACGTCCCAGACCGGTCGACGCCGGCCCCGTGAGACTCGCGGGGCCGGCGTTCCCGTTTTGTCCTGTGTGCCAGCGCGGCACCCCGCAGGGTAGGTTCGACGCCGTCCCCACGTGTCGGTCGAAGGAGCAGTCATGCGCGTGTCGGTCATCGGGTGCGGCTACCTGGGAGCCGTGCACGCGGCCAGCATGGCCAAGCTCGGTCACACCGTCGTCGGGGTCGACGTCGTCCCCGCGAAGATCGAGATGCTCGCCGCCGGCAGGGCGCCGTTCTACGAGCCCGGCCTGCCCGAGCTGCTGACGGAGTCGCAGGGCACCGGCCGGCTCGAGTTCACCACCGACACCGCCGCCGTCGCCGGGGCGCAGGTCCACTTCCTCTGCGTCGGGACCCCGCAGAAGCACGGCGAGTTCCGCGCCGACCTCAGCTACGTCGAGGACGCGTTCGCGGCGCTGCTCCCGCACCTGCAGCCCGGCGACCTCGTGGTCGGCAAGTCCACCGTCCCCGTCGGCACCGCGGAGGCGCTCGCCGAGCGGCTCGCCGGCACGGGCGCGACGCTCGTCTGGAACCCCGAGTTCCTGCGCGAGGGCTTCGCGGTCCAGGACACCCTGCACCCCGACCGCCTCGTCTACGGCCTCCCGACCGACGACGACGGCGAGCCCACCCCGGAGGGCGAGCGCGCCCGGCTCCTGCTCGACGAGGTGTACGCGACGCCGCTCGCCGACGACACGCCGCTGGTCGTCACCGACTACGCCACCGCGCAGCTCGTGAAGGTCGCCGCGAACTCGTTCCTCGCGACCAAGATCTCGTTCATCAACGCCATGGCCGAGCTGTGCGAGGCGACCGGCGCCGACGTCACCCGCCTCGCCGACGCCATCGGCTACGACGCACGCATCGGCCGCCGGTTCCTCAACGCCGGCCTCGGGTTCGGCGGCGGCTGCCTGCCCAAGGACATCCGGGCGTTCATGGCCCGCGCCGGCGAGCTCGGCGTCGACCAGGCGCTGTCGTTCCTGCGCGAGGTCGACGCGATCAACATGCGCCGCCGGGTCCGCATGGTCGACCTGGCCCGCGAGGTCTGCGACGGGTCCATCGTCGGCCGCCGCATCGCCGTGCTGGGTGCCGCGTTCAAGCCCGACTCGGACGACATCCGCGACTCGCCGGCCCTGTCGGTCGCCGCGCAGATGCAGCTCCAGGGCGCGCACGTCACGGTCACCGACCCGCAGGCCGTCGACAACGCCCGCGCCGCCTGGCCGGGCCTGGCGTTCGCGCCGACCGTCGAGGAGGCCGTGACCGGCGCGGACGTCGTGCTGCTCGCGACCGAGTGGGCCGAGTACCGCGCGCTCGACCCGGAGTCGATCGCGGGCCTCGTCGCGGAGCGCCGCATCCTCGACGGCCGCAACGTGCTGGACCCGGCCCGCTGGCGCGCGGCCGGCTGGACGTACCGCGCCCTCGGCCGCCCCTGACCCGCGCCCGTCCGCCGTCCCTGTCCTTCACCGCCCGCCCGCGCCTCGCGTCGAGATTGCAGCAGACGCGGGGTTCGTCGCCTTGGCGTCCAGTGGTTGTTGCAACGTGGTCCTCAT
>NZ_JBCLVN010000087.1:0-10210 GCF_039548315.1 Cellulomonas olei | reverse complement strand
GAGTCCACCGGGCCGGATCCAGAAGTCCCGGTCCGGTGCGCGCGAGCCGTGAAGGGCTAGGCCCTCCCACTCCACGACGGTGCTGCTGAGCATCAGGCTCCTCCCGGCTGCGTCGCGAGGAGCCACGGCAGGTCATCGGCCAGGGTCCGCGCTCCGTCGCCCGTCAGGTCGCCCTGCACGGTGATCTGCACTGGCGGGCCCGCCCACGCAGCGGCGGCCGGCGACGTCTGCGCCACGGGGCGAGGCGTGATCGAACCGGTCGCGTTGAGCTGCAGAGCCGATTTCGGGACGGTGATCCGCCCAAGTCGGTCCGCCGTCTCGTCGAGCAGCGCGAGGGACGCCGTGGTGCGCTCGATGGGGATGTATGCCTCGTCGCCACGCGGCCGGTCGCCGACGACCCGCCAGGTGTTTGCGGGCACCATCTGTGCGACCGCGGCCATCGGGGTGAGCTTCTGCCGCATCCCGCCGGCCGCGTAGAACTCGAGGACGCCGCCGGCGGCTTGCGCCGACATCGCGAACTTGTTGCCAGGCGAGTAGTTGTACGTCGTCCCACCCACGGTGTCCACGGTGACCCGGATCCGCCGACCGTCGTTCGTCATGATGAACTTGTCGATCACGAGCTGCGCCTCGGCGGCCTCCGCCTTGATGGTCGTGATGACCTTGTTCGGGATCAGGCCGTAGGACGTCGCGAGCTTCTCGGCCTCCTCGCGGGTGTATCCGAGCTGCTGCGCGTTCTCGATGAACGAGTCGCGCTGTGCGCGGATCGTCTTGTCGAGCTCGGCCGCGGAGGCGTTGTTCTTCACCATCGCGTCGGTGCTTGCGACCTGGTCGCGGGTCCACGCGATCAGGGCGTCGTCGACGCGGCGAGTCCCGTCGGCTGCCTCATCGATGGCACCGTTCTGGTCGCGGACGACCGCGGCGCCATCGACGATCGCCTGGGTGAGCCCTGCCTGCGCGTCGAGGGCACGGATCTGCGCCTCACGCAGGGATAGGACGGCGCCGGCGGCCTCGTTCTGCTTGTCGATGCTGTCCTGGAGGCGCTCGGTCGACGTCTTGAGCGCGTCGGCGTTGCGCCCGTACGCGTCCGTCGACAGGTCGGTCGCGGTGATGCCGGCCGCGACCTGGTCGCGGACCTGCTGCTGCGACTTCGCGACGTCCTCGGACTGCCCGCGGACGGCGACGAGGATCTCGGAGTAGCCGCGCAGCCGCTCCAGGCGGTCGTTCGTCGCGCCGAGGTCCCCGAGCTCGAACTGCGACTCGTCCTTCGCGGCCGCCTCGGCGTCGGCGAGCCGCTGGTACGCGTCGGACGTCGGGTCGATCGAGGCGGTGACGAGGTCGTTGAGGTTGACCCCGAGGCGCTTGGCCTTCTCGATCAGGCCGTCCTTCTCGAGGTTGTTGTAGACGAGCGCGCGGGTGTTCGCGGTGATCGCGCCGGTGGCCTGGTCGAGGGAATCGGCCATGGTGTCGACTCGCTGCTTCGCGTCGGTGGCGCGGGTCACGAAGATGCCCACGGCGGTCGCGATCGCGGCGATCGCCAGGGTCACCGGGTTCCCGATGAACGCGGCCTTGAGCGCCCCCCCGGCGGCGGCGGCCGTGGCCGCTACGCCCTGCATCCCGGAGACGAGCTTCGGGAGCACGGCGACGATCGCGGCGAACGCCCCGGCACCGGCGAGGACCGGGGTCGGGAGCTCCGCGACCCATGCGACGACGTTCGCGATCACCTCGGCGACCGGGACCGCGTACTTGACCGTGTCGATCAGCACGGGCGCGAGCTGCTGCCCGAGGGACACGATCACGGGCGCGAGCGCCTGCAACAGCGCCGTCAGGGAAGGGGTGAGCTCGTTCCCAATCTGCAGGGCGGTGTCGGACAGCACCTGGCTGATCTGCCCCGCCAGGGGGGCGAGCGGACCGAGCGCGGTGACGAAGTCCGCGCCAGCGTTGCGCAGCCCAGGGGATGTCGCGACGAGCGCCGCGATCCCAGCGACCACCGGGTTGATCGTCAGCCCGAGCGTGGACAGGATCGGGATGGACTGCGTCCCGTACGCATACAGCGCTGCTGCGCCAGTCGCGATCAGCGGGGTGTACGCGGTGAGCCGGTCGAGCTGCCCGTTGACCTTCGACAGGTCCCACGAGTTGATGACCGACCGGGCCTTGTCGAGCGCCGGCGTGACGGCGTCGAGCGCGGGCTTGAACCGGGCGACCATGAGGTCGACGAACGGCTTCGCCTTCTGCTCAGCGGCGCGTAGCGCGTCGGCGACCTTGTTCGTCCACTCGACGGCGCTGCCGCCGCCCTTCGGGTCGATGAACGGGGCCGCGAGTAGGGACCCGATGTCGCGGATCGCGCCCTTGACGCGGTCGAGCGCGCCGTCCATCTGGAGCTTGATGTTCGCGGTCGCGCCACCGAACCGCTGCATGAGCCCGGTCACGAGCGGGTCCCACACCTGGTCGACGGGGATGCCGCCTGGCTTCGACGCGAGCTCGCGGATCTCCGCGCCGGTCTTCCCGAGCTGCTGCCCGAGGACGGTGGCGGCGTCGATGCCGTACTGCCCGAGCTGGTTCAGGGTCTCTCCGGTGAGTTTCCCCTGCCCCTGCATCTGCGCGAGGGCGTAGGTGACCTGGGAGACCTGCTCGTTCGACCCACCGACAGCGGCGACGGCGTTCTGGATCGCGTCGAGCGTCGGCAGCACCCGGTCGGCGGCGACGCCGAAGCCCAGGAGCTGCTGCTGCGCGGTGATGAAGACCTGCTTGGCGAACGGGCTGCTCTTCGCGAACTCGTCGAGCTTGTCCATCTGCGCGTTCGCGGCCTCGGCCGACCCGAGCAGGGTCGTCAGGGCGGCGCGCGACGACTGCTGCAGCCGGTTGTAGTCCGCGCCGATCTTGAAGACCGCGGCGCCCATCGCGGCAGCGCCCGTGGTCAACGCCACGAACGACGTCGCGAGCTGCTTCGTGCCCGCGGACACGACCCGGCCCAGGCCATCGAACCTCCGGTCCGACTGGTCGACCTGCGAGTCGAACTGGGTGCCGTCCGCGCGGATGTACGCGACGAGCTCGCCGACGGTCAGGGCCACGGACGTCACCTCCTGGTGGTTGGATGGGCGTCGTGACTGACCACCTGGGGGACCTGCACCGGCGCCTGCAGGGCATCGAGGACCGGTCCGCTGCTGAGCACCGGCGCAAGGTCGTGGTCGTGGCGGGCGTGGCCGTGGTGCTCGTCGTCGCCGCGGCGGCCCTATGGCTCGCCGTCCGGCAGCGCTCCGCGGCCGAGGACCGGCGGGTGTGCTTCGGCTTCAGCTCCGCCGGGACGCCCCGGTACCGCGGGTAGGTGCCCGTCGCTGGGTCCGGTTCCCCGACGCCGTACGGGGCCCACGCGGCGACGTCGAAGACCCCGAGTGCGCTTCCCCCTTGGCACCACCGCCGTGCTGCGCGTCGAAGATCCGGTCGGCGGTCTCCTCGCCGAGCGTCCAGTAGTACAGGGCGTACATCCCGAACTGGTCGATGTGCGGGCCTGGGACGCCGTCGGCGACCATCTGCGCGTGGACGTCCGATCCGAGCGCGAGCGCGGCGACGTCGACGTCCTTCATCGACTCGATGACCGCGAGGGTGTCCGCGGGGATCTCCGGGGAGCCCTTGCGACCGCACGTCGGGCACTCCTCGAGCGCGGCGGCGTAGGCCGCGACGCCCACGGCGTTGATCGCGGCGAGCTTGATCCCGGTGTCCTTCGACGGCGGGTGGACGGTGTACGTCCGGTCGCCGTACGGGAGCTGGAGGTCGGGGGTGAGGTACTGGGTGAGGTCCTTGAGGGCCACGGTGGTCTCCTGCGTGTGCCGGGCAGCCGGGTGGAGCGCGCGGGGCCGGACCCGGCTGTGCCGGCCCCGCGCGCGATCAGGGAAGGGTCAGGGCGTCTCGTCCTCGGCAGCCGGGTTGGCGATCTTGCGACGCCGACCCTGGCCTGTGACGGTGACCGTCCAGCCCGCGATCTGGTCGTTGCCCGTGTTCTGCCGGGTGACGGCGACGGTGCCGTCGCCCTCGTAGGCCTCGTTCGGGTTCGGCACGTGGTCGCTGGGGTCGTCGTACCAGCGGAACTGCCCGGACGCGGCGTTGCCGACGGAGTCGGGGCCCGCGAGCTCGAGGAGCTTCTCGACCTCCGGCAGGTACAGCCCGGTCGTCGGCAGCCGGTGTCCCTGCGCCGTGAACCCCAGCGTCCAGGACTCGGAGGTCTTGATGGGGTGCGGGGCGCCGTTGTCGTCGTAGGTAGCGCCGTCCTGGGTGACCGAAGTCGCCTGCGGGTCCACGGCGGAGATGAACCGGATGTTCTGCCACACCGGGGCGGCGCGGGTGCCGATGTTGATGTCCACGGCGTACTCGTAGGAGAACGCGAGCTCGGTCTCGACGGGGGTCTCGCTCATGGGGGTGCCTCCTGGGGCAGGTCAGGCCGGGTCGGCGGTAGGGGTGGTGGCGAGGTCGACGACCGCGCCGGTGCTGCCGTCGGGGACGGTGGTGGAGGCGGCGGCACCGATCGCCGCGACCTTGTCGGCCTTGCGGGTCGCGCCCGCCAGGTCGATGCCGTGCTCGGACGCGTAGGCGTCGAGCTGCTTGCCGGACCAGCCCTCGGTCACCGGGCCCTCGGGGTATGCGCGCGGCGGGGCGGGGTCCGCGGTCACCGTGTAGCCGGCGACCTGCAGGTAGGACCGCAGCGCTGGGCTGATGTCCTCGGCGGACGCGGCACCCGCGCGGAAGTCCAGGGCGAGCGGCCCGATGACGACAGGGCCGGTGAAGCTGAGGTCGGGGTGGGTGACCTTCACGGGGTGCCTCCGGGTCGCTGGGTGACGATGCGGTAGTTGTCCGAGCGCTCGTGCCGGCCGTTGCTGTCGGCGCCGAGCTGCGCGAAGGAGATCCGGCGCGCGCTCTGGACGCGGAGCTCTCCCCACGTGTCGTGATGCACGCCGTGCAGCACGCCGAAGGCCGCCTCGGCGACGTCGGCCACGGCGTCAGCCGGTCCGGGGACCCGGATCAGCAGCTGGACGAGCAGACCGACGTTCGGCAGGCGCAGCTCGTCGTCGCCGTCGTAGAGCGACACGGCGATCGCGGCGTCCGGATCCTCGGGCAGGTGGAGCAGCGTGATCAGCGTGTCGTTGGGCCCGTACTCAGCTGGGGCGTCACCTGACCAGACACCGAGCCCGCTGTCGGCCAGGCGCTGCGCGACACCACGCATCGCCTTGCTGTGCAGCCCGCGCGGCGGGGTCACTCTCCCAGCTCCTGGCGGATCGACTCGGCCATGAGCTCGGCGGCCGCGCCTGTGCGGGCGGCGGCGTTCAGCGGCCGCTCGAGGTACTTGTCGGTCTCGCCGCGGGCGTGCCGGCGGCGCTTCTCGTGGTTGATGACCGCGTAGTCGGTGTCGTAGGAGACCGAGGCCTCCATGTCGACGTGGTCGACGTCGACAACCATCGAGCGCGCCAGCTCCTCGCTCTCGCGGGGGACGACCTCCTGCGAGGTCTCCCCGACGAGGTCCGCGACTCGCTCGACACCCCGCCTTCCGCCACGGCGGATCGCGGCCTTCGCCTCGGACCCGCGCCACTCGATCGTCACGTCCCCGGGCACGGGCGCCTCCTACTCGAGGTAGAGCTGCTGGTACGGCGGCAGGGGGCGTCGACCGGAGCGGTGCGGGCGGCGGTCGACGGCGATGACCTTCGCCTCGCGCTGATCGGGGCTGCCCGGGCGCACGGTGACGAGCGAGCCGAGCGCCACGTGGACGTCGAGGTCGAGGACGACCTGCGACTCGGAGACGACCTCGCGGCCCTGCTCGTCGCGCACGAGCTTGCGTTCGTCGGTGACGAACGTCCGCTCGACATCGCGGGCCGGGCCGTAGATCGGGCCGGTGCCCGAGCGGCCGACGAGGTCGCGCACGAGGACCCCGTGGGGCACGAAGCGGCCCGGCAGGCGGCGCGTCACGGCCGGTACCCCTGCAGGTACCGCGCGGGCCCGGCGAACACCGTGAACGCCCTGCGCCGCCGCCGGGTCCTGATGCCGAGCTGGCGCAGGTCGGCCGGGGACAGCTCGATCTCGCCGGGGTTGTCGCCGCCGACGGTGCCGCCCTGGGTGAACGGCCCCATCGTCTCGGTGAACTGCCGCATGCCCTCGGGGTTGCGCAGCACCCGCAGCACGACGCGGATGGTGACGGCGCGGACCTGCTCGCGGAGCACTCCCGTGGCGTCGGCCGCGATGCGCTCGGCCATGTACGGGTCCCGCGACAGGATCGCGAGCCGCGCGTTGCGGATCTGCCGCTCGACCTGCTCGGTGGTGAAGTCGAAGTCGTCCTCGAGGAGCCAGCCGTCCTCGACTTCGTCCGGCGTCGCCCAGGGGGTCTCGTCCGCCACGAGCGCTCCTCTCCGACCCGCCGGCCCGGCGCGTGAGGGTGCGCGCCGGGCCGAACCGGATCAGTCCTGGCCGGAGGTGTCCCCGGCGTCGCCCGCGGTCTCGCCGGATGGCTTCTGCTCGCCGGCACCGGCCGCGCCGGACGTGGTCGCGTCCTTGGCAGCCGCGAGCGCCGCGAGGATCGCGTCCTTCTTCTTCGCACCGTCGAGGTCGACGCCGTGCATGTCGGCGTAGGCGGTGAGCTGGTCGACCTTCCACTTGTTGGTGGGGTCACCGTCGGGGATCACGACGGTGCCGGCGTCGGAGTCGGTGTCGGGGTCCTCGGCGTCGGCCCAGACCTTCGGGTTGGTGACGACCTTGGACGCCCAGTCCGGGACGTCGTGGCCGGCGTACAGGGTGGTGACCTCGCCGGTGTCGGGGTGCCGGACGAGGACGTTCTCGATGAGCTGCCTGCCCATGGGGCGGCCCTCCTGTTCGTGTCGGGGTGACGCGCGCACGGCCCGGCCTCACGCGGTGGGGTCGGGCCGTGCGGGGCGGGTCAGCGGATCTTGAGCGCCAGGGAGAGGTTGGCGTTCGCCAGGACGGGCATGCCGATCGCGTCGGAGATGACCTCGGCGATCATCGGCGGCTTCGGCTCGCGGAACACGCCCGCGACGATGCCGGGCTGCTCGGACTCCTCGATCTCCCAGTCGGGGTCGATCGCGGACAGGGTCTGGCCCCAGAACGTCGCGCCGAGCTCGGTGCCCTCCCAGTCGTCCGCGTCGACGGGCGCCGGCAGGAGCACGATCGTGTCGTTCGGCAGGACGGGGCCGGACGCGGTGCGCCGGTCGTTGATCACGATCGGCGGCAGGCCGGCGCCCTCGACGAAGGCCCGGACCTCGGCGTCGGTCGGGCGGCGGGCGCCGCCGTTGATGAGCTGGGTCTGGAACTGGTTGCCGTTGGCGAGGTCGCGGAACGCGGTGGTGTTCATCGCCATCGCGCCCGGGGGAACTCCGTTGTCGAGCTTGTAGACGTCGACGGCGTTCTGGATGTCCTGCTGGCGGTCCGCGGCCGGGTCGGTCCACGGCGTCGGCACGGTGACGGTGTGCGACGGGTCGCGCCCGAAGTCGTCGCCGGCCGGGACGAGCTCGGGGATCGTGGCCCGGCCGGTGACGAGCACGATGCCGCGCAGGCGCTCCTGGCGGTCGGCGACCGCGCGGACCACCTGGCGGGTGGTGGCGAGGATCGCGTCCCGGATGCGCTCGTCGGAGGCGTTCCGCGAGCGCAGCTGCGTGTACTCGTCGACCGGGACGTTCTGGCCGAGCGCCGGCAGCTCGAGCTTGATCCGGCGGCCGCCCTGGCGCGGGGCCTTCTTGATCTCGGCGTCGTAGGCGCGGAACTGCGCCTCGGGCACCAGGCCCGCGGAGCCGGCGCGGAACGAGACCTCGATGTCGTCGACCGGCCGGTTCGGCAGGAAGACCGCGAGGGTGCCCTTGGCCGCCTCGTAGTCCTCGAGGTCGGCCCGGGCGTACCCGGTCAGCGTGGCCGGGTCGATGATGTCAGTCCACAGCATGTCCTGACCTCCTCTCAGACGTAGATGAACGTGGTGGCGGAACGCTTGGCCGCGGCGACCGGGGCGGCGAAGCCACCCGGGTGCGGGACCTTCGCGACGACGAGGGCGCCGTGCTTGAGCACGGGCACCCCGAAGTCGTCGGTGCCGACGACGCGCTGGTCGGTCAGGAGGCAGCCCCACAGGATGCCGGCGTCCGTGACCGTGGCCTCGGTCTTGTCGTAGGGCACGAGCAGCCCGGCGACCTTCGCGACCGGGGTGCCGGACTTGATGTAGCCGTCCGGGTAGTACGTCGCCGCGGCGAACGCGGAGATGTCGAGGATGTCGGTGCGGGCGTTGGCGATGCCGTGGCTCGAGTCGAGCCAGGACATGTCACCGCCCCCGTAGATCTCGGTCCTGAGCTTCGGCATGGTACAGCCGTCCTTCCGGGTGTCGGGGTGAGCGGGGGGACTGGGCTCAGTCCTTGTCCTTCTTGCTGCGCGAGCGGCGCGACTCGTGGAGCTCGCGGCCGGCGGCCACGGACTTCTCGCCCTGGCCGGCGGTCTGCCCCTGACCCCGGTTCGGCCGGGGCCGGCGCGGGTCGTCGTCGCTCTTGACCAGGTGGGGCTTGTCCGTCGCGAGCTGGTCGACCAGCGCCTTGATTGCCGCGAGCGTGCGGGCCTCGGCCGTGACGAGCGCCGTGGTGAGCCGGGTCGTGGCCTCGGTCGCACCCTCGGCCCGGGCCGCCTTCGTGGCCTTGTCGAGCTCGCTGGCGCTCTCCGCCTCGTGCGCGTCCCACTTCTCGGCCTTCGCCTTGAGGTCCTCGAAGCCCGCGTACTTGGTGGTCCGCTCGCGGTGGAGCCTGTCGGAGATGATCCGGTCGAGCTCCGCCTGGGTCGCGGGGGGCGTGTACTTCCCGCTCTCGCCGCCCTTGCCGTCGCCGCTTCCGGCACCGGCACCGCCGTCGCCACCCTCACCGCCCTCGCCGCCGGTGCCGCCCTGGCTGCCGCCGTCGCCGCCCTCGCCGGCGGCCATGAACCGCAGGCCGCGGAGATTCAGCACGGGCGGCACGCCGATGTTCGGCGGGCAGTAGCGCGCGGTGGTGGTCGTGGTGGTCCTGGCGTTCATGTCGTTCTCCGTAGCCCGTCGGCCGTGCACCACCCGTTGAGCGCCGGGCGTGGGCGCCTGCCCCGCAGCCGCGGGGAAGTCGTGAGGAGAGCCGGTCAGCGGGCGCCGGTCAGGCGCCGCATCTCGGCGAGGATCCGCTTGGCGGAGATGTCGAACTCGGGGGCTGCGGTCCAGGCCTCGCCCCGCTTGCGCGCCGCGTACCACTGCGACCAGAGCGAGTCGCGCGGGCCGTGGACGTTCTGCGAGGCGGTGAAGAACGCCTCGAGCAGGTCCTCGACCTCGGGGTTGAACTCGACCGTCGCACCGGGGAACACCGGCACGCCCTCGCAGCGGCACCAGTCGTGGTACTTCTCGCCGATCTTGCGGGGCCCTCGCGGTCGGATGCCCTTGGGTTGCCCGCCGCGGCGCCGCGGGCCCGGCAGTATCGCTGCCCCCCGACCGACGACCCGCTCGGCGCTCTCCATGGAGCGGTAGTCCATGCCGCGGCTGGCGAGCATCGCGCAGAACGCGCAGCAGCCCGGCGCCGGCACCCGCTGGTATCCGACCGGCGCGGGGTCGATCTCGGCGTTGCCGAACACGGTGTCGCGCCCGACGTCCGCCAGGAGCTTCTGCGCCCCGCCGGCGAGCAGGTCGACGACCGTGGAGTCCGTGCTCTGCTCGAACAGCGGCCCGACGGACCACTCGACCAGCGACCGCACCCGCTCGGGCTGGACGGTCTCGGTCAGCAGGACCGGCGTGAACCGGCCCGGTGCGTCCGCCTCGGTGCGCAGGTCCTCGTACCACGTGGCCGACAGGAGGCTCATCTGCTCGCCGTAGGGCTCGAGCACCGGCCCCGTGGCCTCGAGTAGCGCGGCACGCACGCGGGCCGGGTTGTCGTCCGCGACGGCCGCGACCAGCGACACCAGGTCCGCGGTCGCCAGGGTCGTGACGTCGCCGACGAGCGCGGCGTGCTCCGCGACCTGCGCCGCGGTGGGCATCAGTCCTCCCGCTCGCGCAGGGACACCGGCACGCGCCCGGAGAACTTGATCCCCGACAGCCCCACCCGCTCGGCCGCGGCAGCCTGGTCGACGCCCGCCCGGATCAGCGCACCCAGGGCGTCGGCCTGGGCCTTCAGTTCGGCGGCGGAGGCCGCAGTGCTCGGCCCGGACGTCGCGCCGGCGTCGGTGGCCGAGCGCCGTGCGA
>NZ_JBCLVN010000086.1:0-10920 GCF_039548315.1 Cellulomonas olei | reverse complement strand
GACGCCGGCACCGCGGGCGAGGTCGCCGACGGCCGGGCGGCCCGCGCACGCCGGGGCGTCGGCAGCACGGCCGCGGCGAGCGAGCCGAGCGTGACCGGCGCGCGGTCCGCGGCGGTCGGCGCGGTCGTCGCCGGGGAGGCGGGGGCCTCGGCCGGGGCGGGCGCCAGCTCGGTCAGCATCGTGACGTTCTGCTCGCCGTACCCGAGGAGCAGCCGGCGGTTGCCGACGGCCACCACCGCGACGCCGGCGTGGCGGCCGAGCGCCTGGCGCCCCACCACCTCGACCGCCGGGCCCGCGGGACGGCGGCGCGCACCCCACCCGGCGCGGCGCGCGAGGACCCAGATGAGCCCGATCACGCACGCCAGCGCCAGGAGGACGCGCAGCCCCAGGACGACGGAGTCCATCAGAGGGCGCCGTCCTCGCCCCGGGCGATCTCGGTGATGCGGATGCCGAACTCCTCGTCGATCACGACGACCTCGCCGCGGGCGATGAGGCGGCCGTTGACCATGACGTCGGCGGGGCTGCCGGCGGCGCGGTCCAGCTCGAGCACGGCGCCCGGGGTCAGCTCCAGCACCTGGCGGACCGGCAGCTTGGTGCGGCCGAGCTCGGCGGTCAGGGTCATCTCCACGTCGTAGAGCACCTGCAGGCTGGCGCGCTGCGTCGGGACGCCGGGCGTGCGGGGCGTCGGCTCGGTGCGCAGCCGCAGCGCGAACCAGGCCTGCACGCCGTCGTCCGTGGTGAGCGCGACCAGGTGGGCGTCCGCGGGCAGCGCGGTCGCGACCGGCTCGGTGCGGGCGGCCTCGAGCACGCCGGCGCCGAGCTCGGCGACAGCGGCCTCCAGCGCGGGGCGCAGGGCGGCGGCGAGGTCCAGCGGGCTGCCGTCGGGCGCACCGGCGGCGAGCGCCTCGCTGACGGCCGCGTCGGCGACGAGCACGACGTCCGCGCTGTTCGGGCCGACGAACGACGCGACGACCGCGAGGGCGGCCGGGTCGGGGCGGGCACCCGCCGGGGCGGGCGCGGGCACGAGGGGCGCGGCGGCGGGCAGCAGCCGGGCGGCGGCGGTGGCCGCGGCGAGCGCGACCGCGGCGTCCGTGGTCTCGGCGGTGGGGGCGTTCATCAGGGCTTCTCCTCGACGGTGACGACCATGCAGGCCAGGCGGGAGCCGTTGTTCCCGGCGGCGGCTCGGGCGAGCACGACGCCGTCCACCACCACGTCGAGCGGCTGGGACGACGGGTGGGACAGGGGCACGACGTCGCCGACCGCCAGGTCGACGACGTCACGGGGGCGGACGACGACCGGCGCGAACCGCACGGCCACCTCGACGGGGACCTCCTCGACGGCGGCCTCCAGGTCGGCCAGCGCGACCTCGTGGGCGCGCTGGTCCTCCAGCGACCGCCCGTTCGAGCCGTCGGCCTGGCGGACGGCGGCCAGCAGCAGCTCGGCGGGGAACATCACGGTGGCGAGGTCCTCGCGCTCCCCGACGCGCATCTGGAACGTCGCGACGAGCACCGCGTCGGAGGCCGGCACGGCCTGCACGAACTGCGGGTTGTACTGCACGGACCGGAACGTGACGTCCAGCGGGGCCAGCGCGGAGAACGCGTAGCCGAGGTCGCCGAGCGCGGCCTGCATGACGCCGCGCAGCAGGGTGAGCTCGATCTCGGTCAGCTCGCGGTCCTCGCGGGGGTCGCCGCTGCCGGGGCCGCCGAGCAGGAAGTCGATCCAGACCATCGTGGTGCTCACCGGCACCTGCACGACGGCGGTCTGCCGGGTCTGCTCGATCGTGCACAGCATCATCGCCGTGGTGCCGGGCAGGGTGCGGACGTACTCGTCGTACGACGTCAGGCTCAGCCCGTCGAGCGTGACCTGCGCCATCGCGCGGAGCCGGGCGGTGAGCTGGTTGCCCCACTGCCGGGCGAAGGTCTCGAACGCCATCTCGAGGACGCGGGCGTGCTCACGCGCCATCGTCATCGGGCGCCGGAAGTCGTAGGGCTCGGGCACGTGCGTCCGCCGCCGCGAGCGCGCAGGGGGCTGACCCTGGGTGTGGACCGTCACGCCCACCCTCATCGGCGCGCGAACGGGTGATGTGAGGGGTCGTGCCCGGAACTTCCTCCGCCCTCGGCCCGTCGTGGGCCGTCGTGCTGCGGAGCGATGTGGCGCCCTCCGTGGCGCCGTGGTTCACCGGCCCCGGACGCTGCTGGTCCGGGTCCCGGCCGGAGGGAGGCGCGTCGCCGCGCTCCCCCTCACTGCGTGACGTAGTTCGTCAGGTAGAGGTCCATCACCTCCCCCTCGTAGAGCTCCTCGACCTGGTGCAGGAGCTTCTTCTTGAGCTCCTCGCGCTTCTCCGGGTCGCTGACCTCCGACACGGACCGGCCGGAGAACAGCGCGATCGCGGCGTCCACCGCCTTGCCCGTGTCGGGAGCCTCCTCGCCGACCTCCTCGGTCAGCTGCAGGTCGAAGCCGAGGCGCAGGTAGTGCCCGTCGGCCAGGTTCAGGCTGATCGGCTCGACGGCCACGACGGCGCCCGGCACCGGCTCCGGCTCGGGCGCCGACTCCGCGTCCCCGCCGCCCTTGGCGAACAGGAAGAAGTACGCCGCGCCGCCGCCGACCACCAGCACGAGGGCGATGATCACGACCAGCATCTTCTTGCTCTTCTTCTTCGGCTCCTCCGGCTCGGGCGCGGGGGCGTCCTTGGACCCGCCGATCTTCTGACCGCCGCCGATCTTCTGGCCGCCGCCGATCACACGCTGCTCGATGGGCATCTCGTCCTCACCCTCCCGTCGCACTTCCGGCTGCCACCGCGGGCAGCAGGGCGCGGACCGCCTCCGGGGCCGCGCTCAGGATCACCATGTCGACCCGCCGGTTGGCGGTCATCGCGTCGTCGCCGCTCCCCTGCACCAGGGGGCGGGTGTCGCCGTAGCCGACCGCCTGGATGCGGTTGCCCGGCATGCCGTCGCTCTCCACGAGGTGCCGCAGCACCTGGGTGGCGCGGTCCGAGGACAGCTCCCAGTTGGTCGCGTACCGGCCGGAGATGGGCACGGTGTTCGCGTGCCCCTCGACCGAGATCTGCTCCTGCAGGCCCACGAGGGTCGGGGCCGCGAGGTCCAGCACCTGCATCGCGGTGGAGGTGAGCTGCGCCGACCCCTGCGCGAAGAACACGTCGTCGGCCACCAGGCCCAGCACCAGCCCGCGCTCGTCCATCCGGAACCGCACGGCGTCCTGCAGGCCCGCCGAGCCGAGCGCGGCGAGGATGTGCTGCTTCACCTCGTCGAGGTGCGCGGCCTCCGCCTGCGCCGCCGCCAGGGTGGACGCGTCCACCTGCGCGGGGTCCTTGACCGCCTCCGGGGACGGGTTCGACGCCTGGAGGCCGAGGCCCTCGTCGGCGCTCACGATGCCGGCCGTGCTCGTGTCCGGCTGCTGCTCCGTGGCGGGCGTCAGGCCGTCCATCGTGCCGTCGCTGCCGTCCAGCACCGACTGGTTCACCGAGCCGTCGCCGAACCCCGCCGCGAGGGACGCCCGCAGCTGCACGTACTTCTGCTGGTCCACCTGGCTGATCGCGAACAGCACGATGAACAGCGCCATGAGCACGGTGATCATGTCGGAGTACGACACGAGCCAGCGCTCGTGGTTCACGTGCTCCTCGTCGTGCCCCCCGCCGCGGCGGCTCCGGCCGCGCCCGCCGTGGCCGCTCACGCCGCCTCCTTCGCGGCGGGCGTGTCCGGCAGCAGGCTGCGCAGGCGCTCGCCGACCAGGCGCGGGTTGGCGCCGGCCTGCACGGCCAGGAGGCCCTCGAGGGTCACCTCCATCTGCGCGCACTCCAGGTCGGAGAACCGCTTGATGCGGGTGCCGAGCGGCAGCCAGACGACGTTCGCGGACAGGATGCCCCACAGGGTCGCGACGAACGCCGCGGCGATGGAGTGGCCCAGCGACGACGGGTCGGACAGGTTCTCCAGCACGTGCACCAGGGAGATGACCGTGCCGATGATGCCGATCGTCGGGGCGTAGCCGCCCATGTCCTGGAAGTACTTCGCGTGCGTCTTCTCGCGGGTCCGCTTGGTCGCGATCTTGTCCTCGAGGATCATCCGCAGGTCGTCCGGGTCGGTGCCGTCGATCGCGGCCTGCAGCCCTCCGCGCAGGAACGGGTCGTCGATGTCCTTCGCCGCGTCCTCCAGCGCCAGCAGGCCCTCGCGCCGCGCCCGGTCCGCCAGCTCCACCAGCGTGTCGACCGTCGTCGTCGGGTCCGGGACCTTGCTCATCAGCGCCCGGGGCACCGCCTTGTACGACTCGATGACGTCCTTGACCGTGTGCCCGGCGATGCCGACGCCGATCGTGCCGACCCACACCAGCAGCAGCGGCGCGGGCAGGAAGATCGACATCGGGTCGGCGCCCTCCATGATGAGGGCGCCGAAGATCGCACCGAAGGCGACGACCAGCCCGATGAAGCCGGCGGGATCCATCAGCGGCTCCTGGGTCTCAGGGGGACAGGGTCGGCGAGCGGGCCGTCGCCCTCGTCACCCGGGTCGTCACCGGCCGGCGCCTCGTCGGCGTCCCGGACCAGCTCGACCGCCGGCGACGGCGCGGCCTGGATCTCCTGGGCGCGCGCCAGGAGCTGCGCGCGGTGCTCGTTGACCCGCGCGATGACCTCGGCCATCGACTCCCGGACGATGTACTTCGTCCCGTCGATGAGGGTCAGGATGGTGTCGGGAGCGCTGTCGACGCGCTGGAGCAGGTCCGGGTTGACCCCGAACTGGGCCCCGTTCAGGCGCGTCACGATGATCACAGCGGTTCCCGTCCCTGGTGGTGCGTCTGCGGCGGAGTGCGCCGCGGCGGCCCGTCCGTGTGCCGCTCACCCCAGCCCATCGGACGCGGCCCGGAGGGGCTGAGGCGTTTGCGGGACTTCGCCCGGTCTCCTTGACGCCGCGCCGCGCGCCCGCCCTACCGTGGCCCCGTGCCGGCACACGCCGCCGCGGGCGGGACCTCCGCGACCGTGGCCCCGCACCTCGTGCGGTACCTCATGCTCGTGGCGGACGAGCGCGGTGTGCCGTTCGACGACGCGCTGCGCGCCGGCGGGCTCACGCGGGAGGCGGTGGAGGCCCCGGCGCTGCGGGTGTCGTTCCGGCAGGGGCGGGCGGTCATCGAGGCGGCGGTCGACGCGCTCGGGGTGCCGGCGCTCGGGCTGGTGGTGGGGTCGCGGCAGCCGATCACGTCCGCGGGCGTGCTCGGGCTGGGGTGGCTGGCGTCCCCGACGGTCGCCGACGGCGTGGCGCTGGGCGTGCGGTACCAGCGGCTCGCGGGGTCGATGGTGCACTGGGCCGCGGAGCGGGACGGCGACCTGCTGACGGTCGTCGCGCAGGTGCACGGGGACTCCGGGCGCGTCGACGAGTTCCTGGTGGACGAGGGGTTCGCGAGCATCACCCGGTCGGCGCGCGACGCCGCCGGCGCGGAGTTCCGGCCGCACCGGGTGGAGCTCGCCCGGCCGGCACCGTCGGACCCGGGGCCGTGGACGACGGTGTTCGGGCCCGACGTCGCGTTCGGTGCGGCGCGCAACGCCTGGGTGCTCGCGCCCGAGCAGTGGCGCCGGCCCGTCCCGACGGCGGACCGGTGGACGCTCGCGCTGGTGCGCGGGCTGCTGGACGAGCAGACGGCCGAGGTCGTCGACCGGCAGGAGCTCGTGGCGCTGCTGTCCGCCCGGGTCGAGGCCGCGCTGCCCGAGGTGCTGCCGCTCGCCGCGCACGCGCGGGCGCTCGCGATGAGCGAGCGGACGCTGCGACGGCGGCTCGCGGACGTCGCGACGACGTACTCCGACGTGGTCGACGAGGTGCGGCGGCGGCTGGTGGGGCGTCTCGTGCGGCACGGCGACGTCCCGCTCGCGGAGGTCGCGACCCGCGTCGGCTACACCGACGAGCGCTCCCTGCGCCGGTCGGTCCACCGCTGGTACGGCCGCTCCCCCGCCGCCCTCCGCCGCGCCCCCTGACGCCGCGCCGGCGCCGCGCCCGCCGTGCCCGCCGTGCCGTCGGTGCCGGTCGCGGGCGCGAGGCCGCCGCTCCGGGCGCGAGGTCGTCAGATCCGGCCGAGGTCGTCAGGTGGGAAGGACGACCTCGGCCGGACATGACGACCTCGACGGCAGAGCGGGTGGGCGGGGCGGCGGGGCGGGGTGGGCGGGGCGGCGGGGCGGGGGTGGGCGAGGGGGCGGGCGCGGGCGGGCCGCGGTGGGTGGCCTGTCGGGTCCGGGAAGTCGGCTCGCCGGGTCCGCCGCGGCGGGGGTGCGGGTGCCTAGCATCGCTGGCACCGAGCGCGAAGGAGCGTGAGCCGTGACCGCGGACGTCTGCGTGATCGGGGCCGGCCCGGCCGGCCTGGCGGTGGCGCGTGCGCTGCGGGAACGCAGCCTCGAGTACGTGCACCTGGAGCGGCACACCGGCGTCGGCGGGGCCTGGGACATCGACAACCCGGGCGGGCCGATGTACGAGTCGGCGCACCTCATCTCCAGCCGCACGCGGTCGGGGTTCAGCGGGTTCCCGATGCCGGACGACTACCCGGACTACCCCGGCCACCGGCAGGTGCTCGCGTACCTGCGGGCGTTCGCCGACGCGTACGGGCTGACGGAGCACGTCGAGACCGGCGTCGAGGTCACCGAGGTCCGCCGTGACGGCGACGGCTGGCTGGTGACCCGCGCGGACGGCACGGCGTCCCGGCACGCGGCGGTCGTCGTCGCGACCGGCTCGCAGTGGTTCCCCAACGAGCCCGCGCTGCCCGGGTCGTTCACCGGGGAGGTCCGGCACAGCAGCACGTACCGCAGCCCGGGCGAGCTCGCCGGCAAGCGGGTGCTCGTCGTCGGGGCGGGCAACTCGGGCTGCGACATCGCGTGCGACGCCGCCCGCAGCGCCGACCACGCCGTCATCAGCACGCGGCGCGGGTACTGGTTCATCCCGAAGCACGTGTTCGGGGTGCCGTCCGACGTGGTCGGCGGGGCCGGGTCGTTCCTGCCCAAACGCGCCGAGCGGGCACTGATCCAGCCGCTGCTGCGCCTCCTCGTCGGGGACCTGCGCCGGCTGGGCCTTCCGAAGCCGGACCACAAGCTGTTCGAGACGCACCCGATCGTCAACTCGATGCTGCTGCACCACCTGCAGCACGGCGACATCACCGCCCGGCCGGGCGTCCGGGACACCGCGGGCCGGACCGTGACGTTCACCGACGGCACCTCCGACGAGTTCGACCTGGTGCTGCTCGCCACCGGCTACCGGCACCGCGTCCCGGTCGCGCAGCAGTACGTCGGCGACGAGCAGCACCCCGACCTGTACCTGAACTTCGTGTCCCGCGAGCACCCCGGGCTGTTCGGCGTCGGGTACGTCGAGACCAACAGCGGGGCGTACGGGCTGTTCGACCAGCAGGCGCACCTGCTCGCGGCGTACCTGGACGGGTTGGAGACGCACAGCCCGTCCGCCGAGCGGTTCACGCGGATGATCGCGACCGACCGGCCGGACCTGTCGAACGGCCTGCGGTTCGACTCCTCGCCCCGGCACCGCGGCTACGTCGACTCGGACGCCTACGTGGCGTACCTGCGCAGGGTCGGCCGGACGCTGGGCTGGCGGCTGCAGTCCGACCCGCCGCGCGCGGCGAGGGCGCGGGGGTCGTCCGCGACGGCGGCGGTGCGGGCGTGACGTACGACTACCGGGGCAAGGTCGTCCTGGTGACCGGCGGGGCCGGCGGTATCGCGCGCGCGTTCCTGGGCCCGGTGGCGTCGCGGGGCGCGACGTGCGCGGTGGTCGACATCCGGACCGAGGCGGCCGAGCGCACCGCCGCCGGCCTGCCCGGCGCCGGGCACGCGGGGTACGGCTGCGACCTGACGGACCAGGCGCAGGTCGAGGCGCTGCTGGCGCGGGTCGGCGCGGAGCACGGGCGCATCGACGTGCTCGTGAACAACGTCGGGATGACCAGCGCCGACCGGTTCGACGAGCGCAGCGTCGAGTCCATCCGCACCGAGCTGGAGGTCAACCTGCTGTCCCCGCTGGTGCTGACCCGGCTCGCCGTGCCGCTGCTGCGCGCCGCGCCGGACCCGCGCGTCGTCACGACGGTGTCGCTCGGCGGGATCTTCCCGCTCGGCGAGACGCCCATCTACACGGCGTCGAAGTTCGGGCTGCGCGGCGCGATGCTGGCCATCGGGCTGGACCTGCGGGCGAAGGGCATCACCGCCGGCTCCGTGCTGCCGTCCGCGACGGACACCCGGATGCTGCGCCGGGAGGCCGTCGAGGGCGGCAACTCCCTGCAGTTCCAGGACCCGCCGCAGCCGCCCGAGGTCGTCGCGCGCACGATGATGCGGATGCTCGACCGGCCCGCGCTCGAGCGCTACCCGCGGCCGTCCGAGGCGGTGCTCGTGAAGACCGCCATGCTCGTGCCGAACGCCCTGCCCCGGCTGATGCGGCTGTTCCGGCGCCGGGGCGAGCGCGGCATGGCGGCGTACCTCGCGCGGCTGGAGCGCGCGGGGATCGCGCACCGCCGCGACGGCCGCTGGGCCCTGGTCGACGACGAGCGCGCCCTCCCGCACCCCTGACCCGCGCCCGCCGCGCTCCCTCCGCCCGCCGCGCGTGCACGAGAGGCCAGCACCCGGGCGTCCCGGTGGGGACGGGTGCCCGGGTGCTGGCCTCTCGACCGGCGTGGGTCAGCGCTTGAGGTTGACCAGCTCCTGCAGGACCTCGTCGGACGTCGTGATGACGCGGGAGTTCGCCTGGAACCCGCGCTGGGCGATGATCAGCTGCGTGAACTCCGTGGACAGGTCCACGTTGCTCATCTCGAGCGAGCCGGAGGACAGCGTCCCGCGGCCGCCGACGCCCGCGGCGCCGATCTGCGCGTCGCCGGAGTTCACCGTGGTGGTGAACAGCGAGCCACCGGCCTTCGACAGACCCGCGGGGTTGGTGAACGACGCCATCGCGATGCGCCCGAGGTCCTGCTTGAGGCCGTTCGAGAACGCGCCGTTGATGGTGCCGTCGGACCCGAGCGTGAAGGACTGCAGGATGCCGGCCGCGTAGCCGTCCTGCTTGCCCGCCGCGACGGTGTCGACGCCGGCCATGCTCGTGAGGCCGGAGATGTCGACGTTCACGCCGCCGAGCGTGAAGGTGCCGGCGCCCGTGAGGTTGCCGGACCCGTCGAACGTCAGCGGCGCCGCCGCGACGGTGCTGGTGCCGTCCGAGGCGGCCATCGTCCAGCCGGTGGCGGTCTTGGTGAAGGTCAGCGAGAGCTCCCGCTCGTTGCCGAGCGCGTCGTACGCCTTGGTGGTGACGGTCTGGACCGTGCCGTCCTCGGCGTCGGCCTTGAGGTTGCCGGCGAACGGGGCGTTCGTGGTGGCGCGCGCCGGCATCACGGTGCCGACGGCGACCTTGATGTCGCCGACCGGCTTGGTGGTGTCGATGACGCCGTTGACGGCGGCCCAGCCCTGCACCATGGCGCCCGCACCCGGCAGGACCATCTGGCCGGTCGAGTCGAAGTCGAAGGACCCGGCGCGCGTGTAGAACTGCTGGTTCCCCTGGCGGACGACGAAGAACCCGTCGCCGGAGATCATCATGTCGGTGCTGCGGCCCGTGAGCTGCGCGGCGCCCTGCTTGAAGTTGGTCGTGATGCCGGCGACCTGCACGCCGAGGCCGACCTGCGCGGGGTTCTGGCCGCCGACGCCGTCCTGCGCACCCGAGGCGGCGTTGAGCATCTGGCTGAGCGTGTCCTGGAACTGGATCTGGGACGCCTTGAAGCCGGTGGTGTTGACGTTGGCGATGTTGTTGCCCGTGACGTCGAGCATCGTCTGGTGGCTGCGCAGACCGCTGATGCCGGAGAAGAGGGAGCGGAGCATGGTGGATCCCTTCGGGGTGGTGGAGCCGGACCGCGGTCAGGCGGTGGTCGTGGGGGTGGTGGCGGGCACGGGGCTGATGCCCGCGACGGCGTCGAGCGGGAGCTTGGTCTCGCCGACCTGGAGCACGGGGACGGTGGCGGAGTAGTCGACCGAGCCGACCACGCCGGTCTGCGTCTTGCCGTCGGCGTCGGTCCAGGTGACCTGCTTGCCGACGAGGTCCGCGGAGGCCATGCGCATCTGCAGGGCGAACTGCTCGCGGGCGGACGCCTGGATCTCGGAGAGGGACTCCATCATCGACAGCTGCGTGGTCTGCGCCATCATGTCGCTGGTGTCCATGGGGCTGCTCGGGTCCTGGTTGGACAGCTGGGCCACCAGCAGCTTGAGGAACGTGTCCTTGTCGAGGGTCTTGCTCGGCGTGGACGTGCTCTCGGTCGCGGCGGCGCTCTGGTTGGTGATGTACGAGACGTCGATGGACACGCGGGTCTCCTCAGACGAGCAGGTCGAGGCCGCCGGCGGCGGTCGACGGACGGGCGGCGGGCAGGTCGGTGGCCGGTCCGGGTGCGGTGCCGGCGGGTGCGGCGCCCAGCGGCCGGGCCGCCGCGAGGGAGTCGCGCCGGGTCTCGCCGCCGGTGGCGCCCGAGGCGTCACCCCCGCCGAGGCTGACGTCGGACGACAGCCCGGTGGAGGCGAGGTCGCGCCGCAGGTCGGGCAGCGACTGCCGCAGCGCGTCGCGTGCGGAGTCGGTCGCACCGACGAGCTCGACCCGCACGGACTCGGGCGAGATGTGCGCGACGACGGTCACGGGCCCGAAGTGCTCCGGGTCCACCCGGAGCGTGAGCACGTGGGAGCCTCCGCCGAGCGACCGCAGGGCCGGCAGCTGCTCGCCGAGCTTCGCGGCGATCTGGTCGGACAGCGGCACCCCTGCGGCCGGCGCGGCGGCGACGGGGGCGCGGTGCTGCACGGTGCCGACCTGCAGCGCGGCGGGAGCGGTCGGTGCCGGCGCGGGGGCCGGCGTGTCGCCCGCCGGGTCGGTGGCCGCGGCGGCGGTGCCCGACGCCGCGGAGCCGGCGGACGGCTGCGCCGCGCCC
>NZ_JBCLVN010000085.1:0-12331 GCF_039548315.1 Cellulomonas olei | reverse complement strand
CGGCGTCCCCGGTCGCCCTGGTCACGCGCCCCCCGGCCCGCGCCGAGGAGGCCCGGCCGGGGCCGGTCGTCCCGCGGGTCGTGCCGGTCGTCCCCGCCCGCGGGCCCCGCGGGACGGCGGGCGACTTCTGGGGCCGCGGACGCGGCGGGCGCGCTGCCCCGGCCGCGCTGCCGGACCGCACGGCGTCCTGACGCGCGCCGTTCGTCCCGGCGAGCCCCGCGGCGGGACGACCCCGCCGGGCGCGCCCGTCAGAGCAGGGGTGCGCCGTCGGCCGGGGCGGCGCCCGACGACGCGGCGGAACCGGGAGACGACACCGGGCCGGGAGGCGGCGGCGGTGCCCACGGCCGCACGCGCACCGGCACGGGCGGAGGCGTGCGCGGCGCGGCGGGAGGGCGCCAGCCGGGTGCGCCGGGCGACGGGGGGCCCGCCCACCGGGCGTCGTCGGCGGAGGGGACCGGGGGGATGGGTGCGGCCGGTGCGGTGGACCCACCGGGCGCTGCGTACGTGACGGGCCCGTCGGCCGCCGCGGGGCTGGCGAACGCTCCGGGCATCGCAGGCCCGGCGAACGCTCCGGGTGCTGCGGTCGCCCCGGACCCGCCGCGGCCCGCCGAGGCGGCGGCCGGACCGGTGTCCGGACCCGGGGTGGCCGGGCCCGGGGCGGTGGGTCCGACGGCCGAGTCCGGTGCGGCGAGGCCGACCGATGAGCCCCCTGCGCCGTAGCCGACCGCCGAGCCGAGCGCCGCAGCGCCCGCGGGCGGTGCCGCGACGGCGAGCGCGACCGCCGGACCTGCCGTGGCGGGCACGGGGAACGACCACGCCGCGGAGCGGGGGCGCGAGTGCCGCGGGCGGCGCTCCGCGGGGGCGTGGGCGGCGGCGCCGAGCTCGGCGAGCGACGGCCGCGGCTGCCGCGAGCCGGCGAGCAGCCGGGCGCGCACGGGGACCTCGACGCCGCGGTACAGGCCGAACGCCAGCGCGGCGGACACGACGAGCACCAGCGGGATCGTCCCGGGCCCGCGCAGCGGGGTCACGAGCACCATCTTGATGACGAGCTCGTGCAGCAGGTAGAAGGAGAACGACAGCGCCCCAGCGACGACGACAGCGGGGTGCCGCGCCCAGCGGTTGCCGCCGTGGATGTCGCCCCACGCGCAGCGGGCAGCCAGCGGCGCGAAGACGACGGCGAGCGCGGCGGTCAGCACGGTGGGGTGCACGGTGACGGCGGCCGCGCCGAGGATGCCCACGGCGAGCAGGCCGAGCAGCACCGGTGCGGGCACCCGGGGCCGCCACCCCTCCTGCACCGCCATCGCGGTGACCATGCCGAGCACGAACTCCGGGAGCCGCGCCGGCGGCAGGTGGAACAGCAGCGGGATCGTCGCGGGCCACAGCACGCCCACGAGCGGGGGGACGGCCAGCGCGCCGACCGCGACGGCCGTGCGGGTGCGGGGGCGCAGGCGCCGCAGGCCCCACAGCAGCAGCGGGAACGCCACGTAGAACGCGATCTCGCACGACAGCGACCACGTGACGCCGTTGACCGCGAAGACGAGCTGGGCGTCCGGCGACCAGGCCTGCAGCAGCAGCAGGCCGACCAGCGCGGTGGTGGGGTCGAGCACCTGCTCCAGCAGGACCACGGCGATCGCGAGGCCGAGCAGCCAGGTGACGACGTGGTTCGGGAGGATGCGCGCGAGCCGCCGGCGGTAGAACGTGCCGACGGTGGTGCCGGGCCGGGCGGTCCACGTCAGGACGAACCCGGACAGGACGAAGAACAGCCCGACCCCCGTGAACCCGGCGCTGGAGCCGCGCACCACCTGCAGGTTCCAGGAGTTGATGTGGTACAGCATCACGAGCAGCGCGCCGACGGCCCGCAGGCCGTTGAGGCTCCACAGCACGGGCAGCAGCGTGGCGGCGCCGTCGGGCGCGGCCGGTGCCGGACCGGCGGGGGCCGGGGGTGCCGCCGGTGGCGCGCCGGGCGCGGGTGCGGTTCCCGTCATGTCGTCTCCCGGTGGGTCGGCGGCAGGGGTGGCCGGTGCTGTCCCGGGCGGGCCCGGGGGCGGGTGCGGCGCGGGTGGGTGCACGCCGTCGGCGGGCCCGGCGGGCCGGGCTGGTGAACCGGGTCCTGCCCGACCGGGTCCGTTGAAGGCGAAACCTCCTGGGCAAATTAGGACAAACTGGGTGAGATCGTGTCAAGGATCTGCTCCCGGGTGAGCCTGTCGGTGGGCGCTCGTAGAGTGGTGCACCCACCCCGGATCCCCTGGATCCGGGGTTCTCGTGCTGTGCGCCCCCGTGGCGGAAGGAACCCATGAACGTCGCCGGTCTGCTGCCCGTCCTGCTCACCGACCCCGCGGTGGCGCGCGCCGTCGAGCTGGTGCCCGCGCGCGGCGCGGTCGACGTCGTGGGGCCGGCCGGCGTGCGGCCGCCGCTGCTCGCCGCCCTCGCCGGCGCCCGCGCGACGGCCGGCGAGGCGGTGCCGCCGTCGGACCGCCCCCGCTCCGCGGCCGGCCGGCCCCTCGTCGTCGTGACGGCGACCGGGCGCGACGCCGACGAGACGGCGGCCGCGCTGCGCTGCTACCTGCCTGACGACGACGTGGCCGTGCTGCCGTCCTGGGAGACGCTGCCGCACGAGCGGCTGTCCCCGCGGGCCGACACGGTGGCCCGGCGGCTCGCGGTGTTCCGCCGGCTGGCGCACCCCGAGCCGGAGCCCGGCCACGCGGGGGCGATCCGGGTGCTCGTGATGCCGGTGCGCGCGTTGCTGCAGCCCGTCGTCGACGGCCTGGGCGAGCTCGAGCCCGTCGCGCTGGCGCCCGGCGACCGCGCCGACCTCACCGACGTCGCCGAGCGGCTCGTCGCGGCGGCGTACAGCCGGGTCGACATGGTGGAGCGCCGCGGCGAGTTCGCGGTCCGCGGCGGCATCCTCGACGTGTTCCCGCCGACCGAGGACCACCCGCTGCGCATCGAGCTGTGGGGCGACACGGTCGAGGAGATCCGCTGGTTCTCCGTCGCCGACCAGCGCAGCCTCGAGATCGCGGACCACGGGCTGTGGGCACCGCCCTGCCGGGAGATCCTGCTGACCGACGACGTGCGCGAGCGCGCCGCCTCCCTCGTCGAGCGCCTGCCGGGTGCCGTGGACATGCTCGACAAGCTCGCCCAGGGCATCGCCGTCGAGGGGATGGAGTCGCTCGCCCCCGCCCTGGTGGACCGCATGGTCCCGGTGCTCGACCTGGTGCCCGACGACGCGCTGCTCGTGCTGGCCGACCCCGAGCGCGTCCGCCGGCGGGCGCACGACCTGGTCGCCACCACGGAGGAGTTCCTCCAGGCGGCGTGGACGTCGGCCGCGGCCGGTGCGGCGACGCCGCTGGACCTGTCCGCCGCGTCGTTCGCCTCGTTCGCGGAGGTCCGGGCGCTCGCCGCCGTGCGCGGGCTCGGCTGGTGGACCCTCAGCCCGTTCACGCTCGACGCCGACGCCGCGGAGGGGGACCCGGACGGGCTGCGCGCCGCGGACGGCGTCGAGACGCTCGTCGTCGCCGCCCGCGACGTCGAGCGCTACCGCGGCGAGGTCGACCGCGCCGTCGCGGACGTGCGGCGGCTCCAGCAGGACGGCTGGCGCCTGGTCCTGGCGACCGAGGGGCACGGCCCCGCGCAGCGCATGACGGAGCAGCTGCGCGCCGCCGACGTCCCCGCGCGCCTGGTGCCGGCGCTCGAGGCCGAGCCCGAGGGCGGCGTCGTGCTGGTCACCCCGGCGCAGGTCGGCCCCGGCTTCGTGGCCGAGGGGCTGCGCCTGGCGGTGTTCTCCGAGTCCGACCTCACCGGCCGCCCCGGGGCGAGCACGCGCGACATGCGCCGCATGCCCAGCCGCCGGCGCAACGTCGTCGACCCGCTGCAGCTGCGGCCCGGCGACTTCGTCGTGCACGAGCAGCACGGCGTCGGCCGGTTCGTCGAGCTGGTGTCCCGGACCATCGGCTCGGGCGCGGCCGCGGCGACCCGCGAGTACATGGTCATCGAGTACGCGTCGTCGAAGCGCGGCCAGCCGGGGGACCGGCTGTTCGTGCCGACCGACCAGCTCGACCAGGTGACCAAGTACGTCGGCGGCGAGGCCCCGAGCCTCAACAAGATGGGCGGCTCCGACTGGGCGAAGACCAAGGGGCGCGCCCGCAAGGCGGTCAAGGAGATCGCCGGGGAGCTCATCCGGCTCTACAGCGCCCGCATGGCGACCCCGGGCCACGCGTTCGGCCCGGACACCCCGTGGCAGCGCGAGCTGGAGGACGCGTTCGCGTACGTGGAGACCCCGGACCAGCTCGCGACGATCGACGAGGTCAAGCAGGACATGGAGAAGCCGATCCCCATGGACCGGCTGATCTGCGGCGACGTCGGCTACGGCAAGACGGAGATCGCGGTGCGCGCGGCGTTCAAGGCCGTGCAGGACGGCAAGCAGGTGGCGGTGCTCGTGCCCACCACGCTGCTGGTCCAGCAGCACCTCGACACGTTCACCGAGCGGTACGCGGGCTTCCCGGTGACGGTCAAGGCGCTGTCGCGGTTCCAGACGAAGGCGGAGTCCGAGGCGGTCGTCGACGGCCTGCGCGACGGCTCGGTCGACATCGTGATCGGCACGCACCGGCTCATCACCGGCGAGATCCGGTTCAAGGACCTCGGCCTGGTCGTCATCGACGAGGAGCAGCGCTTCGGCGTCGAGCACAAGGAGACGCTCAAGGCCCTGCGGACCAACGTCGACGTGCTCGCGATGTCCGCGACCCCGATCCCGCGGACCCTGGAGATGGCGGTCACGGGCATCCGCGAGATGTCGACGCTCGCCACGCCGCCGGAGGAGCGCCACCCGGTGCTGACCTTCGTCGGCGCGTACGAGGAGAAGCAGATCGCCGCCGCCGTCCGCCGCGAGCTGCTGCGCGAGGGCCAGGTGTTCTACGTCCACAACAAGGTCGAGTCCATCGAGCGCACGGCGTCCCGGCTGAACGAGCTCGTCCCGGAGGCCCGCGTCGCCGTCGCGCACGGGAAGATGAACGAGCACCAGCTCGAGCAGGTGATCGTCGACTTCTGGGAGAAGAGGTTCGACGTCCTGGTCTGCACGACGATCGTCGAGACCGGCCTGGACATCTCCAACGCGAACACCCTCATCCTGGAGCGCGCCGACCGGCTCGGGCTGTCGCAGCTCCACCAGCTCCGCGGGCGCGTGGGCCGCGGGCGCGAGCGCGCGTACGCGTACTTCCTGTACCCGCCGGAGAAGCCCCTGACGGAGACCGCCCACGACCGGCTCGCGACGATCGCCGCGAACACGGACCTCGGCGCGGGCATGGCCGTGGCGATGAAGGACCTCGAGATCCGCGGCGCGGGCAACCTGCTGGGCGGCGAGCAGTCGGGCCACATCGAGGGCGTCGGGTTCGACCTGTACATCCGCATGGTCGGCGAGGCCGTGGCGTCCTACCGCGGCGACCAGCCGGAGGAGCTGCCGGACGTCACCGTGGAGCTGCCGGTGGACGCGCACATCCCGCACGACTACATCGCGCACGAGCGGCTGCGGCTCGAGGCGTACCGCAAGCTCGCGGCGGCAGCGGACGAGGCGGCGCTGACGGAGATCTCCGAGGAGCTGGTGGACCGGTACGGCCCGATCCCCGAGCCGGTGACGAACCTCTTCGCTGTCGCGCGGTTCCGGCTGCACGCCCGCGCGGCCGGCCTGAGCGACGTCACCGCGCAGGGCAGGTTCGTGCGGTTCGCGCCGGTGGAGCTGCCGGAGTCCGCACAGCTGCGGCTCAAGCGCCTCTACCCGGGCTCGGTGCTCAAGCCGGCCCTGCGCACGGTGCTGGTGCCGTTCCCGACGACCGCGCGCATCGGCGGCAAGCCCCTGCACGGCGAGGCGGTGCTGACGTGGGCGCGCCAGCTCATCGACGCGGTCGTGCTCGGGGACGTGGCCGCGGCGGCGGGTGTCGGCACGGCCGGGCGCTGACCGGCGCGCCCCGGCCGCTCGGGCCGTCCGCGCGCGTGGCGTCCCGGGCTGCCAGGCGTGGCCTCTACGATGGCCCGGTCGGGCGAGGGTGCGACCAGGAGAAGGCAAGGTGAGCGTGCGGTGACGCGGAGGTCCAGCAGGCGGTTGCTGACGGTGACGGGCGCCGCGGCGCTGGTGGCGGCGCTCGCCGCGTGCAGCGGGGGTCAGCCCGGCGCGGCGGCGGTGGTCGGTGACCGCGTCGTGTCGGCGGCCGACGTCGACAGCGCCACGCGCGAGCTCGCCGACGTGCTCCAGGGCGTGACGCAGTCCGCGATCGTGGGCGTCCTCGTGCAGGAGCCGCTCGTCGTGGGTGCGGCGAAGGACGCGGGCGTGGGCGTGTCGCCGGAGCAGGCGGGCGAGGCGCTCCAGCAGCAGGTCGCCGCGGCCGGCGGCACCGAGGACCGCGAGTTCTCCGAGCCCGCCGTCGACGTGATGCGCTACGTGCTCTCGCTGCAGGCGCTCCAGGGCGCCTCGGACGCCGACGCGCGGCTGACGGCGCTGCAGGAGGACCTGTCGTCGCTCGACTTCACGATCAACCCCCGCTACGGCACGCGGACCGACGAGGGCACGATCGGGTCCACCACCTACCCGTGGCTCGTCGCCCAGGACGCCGCGGCGGACGCGACGCCGTGACCGCCGCGCCCGGCACCTCGCGGCCGGGCGGGCCCGGCGACGGGCACCCGGGTGCCGGGGGCGAGGCCGGGGCCGGGGACCCGCTGCGCCGGCTCGTCGCCGTCATGGACCGGCTGCGCTCGCCGGGCGGCTGCCCGTGGGACGCCGAGCAGACGCACGCGTCGCTGGTGCCGTACGTGCTGGAGGAGGCCTACGAGGTCGCCGAGGCCGTGGAGCGCGGCGACCGGGCGAACCTGCGCGAGGAGCTGGGGGACCTGCTGCTGCAGGTGGTCTTCCACGCCCGCATCGCGCAGGAGGACCCGGACGACCCGTTCGACGTCGACGACGTCGCGGCGGACCTCGTCGCGAAGCTGGTCCGCCGGCACCCGCACGTCTTCGCGGGCGCGGAGGTCGACGGCGCCGACGGCGTGCACCGGCAGTGGGAGCGCATCAAGCGGGTCGAGAAGCAGCGCGAGTCGGTGCTCGACGGCGTCCCGCTGGCGATGGGGGCGCTGGCCCGGGCGCAGAAGGTCGCGTCGCGGGCGGCCCGTGCGGGCCTCGACACGGCCGCCGGTGCGACCGGGGACGGGACCGCCGACGGCGCCGACCTCGGCGCGCGGCTGCTGGCGCTCGTGCAGGAGGCCCGCCGCGAGGGGCTCGACGCGGAGGGCGAGCTGCGGCGCGCGACGGCGGCGTGGGAGGCCCGGCTGCGGGCCGCGGAGGCCGCGGGCGTCCAGCAGGCGGACTGACCGGGCCCGCCGCGAGGTTCGTCACACCGCCCCCAGCAGCAGGAAAGCGATTGCCGGGCCGAAGGTCCGGCACGCCCCGCCCCCGGGCTGGGCAGGATGGTCGCGGCCACGCCCCCGCGCGGCCGGTCCAGCGCACCCCCGGGTGCGCGTCCACGGATGAGGAGGGGTCGATGAGGATCGGCGTCCCGAAGGAGAGCCGGCCCGGCGAGCGCCTGGTCGCCGCGACGCCCGCCACCGTCGCCCAGCTCGCGAAGCTCGGGTACGAGGTGGTGGTCGAGCACGGCGCGGGTGCCGCGGCGAGCTTCCCCGACGCGGCCTACGCCGAGGCCGGCGCGGCCCTCGCCGACGCCGCCGAGGTCTGGGCCAGCGACGTGGTCACCGCCGTGAACGCCCCGGGTGACGCCGAGATCGCCGCCCTGACCCCGGGCGCGACGCTGGTGTCGATGATGGCCCCGGCCTCCCACCCCGAGCTCGTGGCGGCCCTCGCGGCCCGCGGCGTCTCGGCCCTGGCCCTCGACGCGGTCCCGCGCATCTCGCGCGCGCAGGCGCTCGACGTCCTGAGCACCATGTCCAACGTCGCCGGGTACCGCGCCGTCATCGAGGCCGCCGAGGAGTTCGGCGGGATGTTCACCGGCCAGGTGACCGCCGCGGGCAAGACGCCGCCCGCCACGGTGTTCGTCATCGGAGCCGGCGTCGCGGGGCTCGCGGCCATCGGCGCCGCCGGCAGCCTCGGCGCCCAGGTGCGCGCGTACGACGTGCGCCCGGAGGTCGGCGAGCAGATCGAGTCGATGGGCGCGACGTTCGTCCAGGCCGAGGCCGCCCAGCAGGAGGTCAGCGCCGACGGCTACGCGAGCGCGCTGACCGAGGAGCAGGAGCGCCTCACCGCGGAGATGTACGCGGCGGAGACGGCCAAGGCGGACATCGTCGTCACGACGGCCCTCGTGCGCGGCACCGCGCCCCGCACGATCAGCGCCGAGATGGTCGCCGCGATGCGGCCGGGCAGCGTGATCGTCGACCTCGCGGCGTCCGGCGGCGGCAACTGCGAGCTCACCGTCCCGGGGGAGAAGGTCGTCACCGCGAACGGCGTGACGATCCTCGGCTACACCGACCTCACCAGCCGGATGGCGCGGCACACGTCGCAGCTCTTCGGCACCAACGTGGTCAACCTGCTCAAGCTCCTCACGCCGGGCAAGGACGGCGCGCTGGTGCTCGACGTGGACGACGTGGTGCAGCGCGGCATGACCGTGACGAAGGCCGGGGAGGTGATGTGGCCGCCCCCGCCGGTGCAGGTCTCCGCGGCGCCCGCCGCGGACGCGGTGCCCGCCGTCGCGCCGGTCGACCCGGCCGAGAAGGCCCGGCTCGCCCGCGAGGCCGCGGCGCGCAGGGGCCGGCGGCAGATGGTCGGGCTCGCGCTCGGCGCCGTGCTGCTCGCGCTGGCGATCACGTTCTCGCCGGCCGCGTTCCTCGGCCACTTCACCGTGTTCGTACTCGCGGTGTTCGTCGGCTACTACGTCATCTCCAACGTCAGCCACTCGCTGCACACCCCGCTGATGGCCCAGACGAACGCCATCTCCGGGATCATCCTCGTCGGCGCCCTGCTGCAGATCGGCAGCGACGACTGGGTGGTGTCGGCGCTCGCGTTCGCGGCGGCGAGCGTCGCCTCCATCAACATCTTCGGTGGCTTCCTCGTGGCCTACCGCATGATCGGGATGTTCCGGAAGGAGGAGGCCTGAGATGCTCACCTCCGCTGTCCAGGGCGTGTACCTCGTCGCCGCCGTCCTGTTCGTCCTGAGCCTCGCGGGGCTGTCCAAGCAGGAGACCGCCCGGCGCGGCAACCTGCTCGGCATGGTCGGCATGGGCCTCGCCCTGGCCGCCACCGTCGTGCTCAGCCTCGACCAGTCCGAGCGCAGCCCGCTGGTCACGCTGCTGCTCATCGCCCTCGTGCTCGTCATCGGCATCGCCGTCGGCACGTGGCGGGCGCGCAGCGTCGAGATGACGCAGATGCCCGAGATGATCGCGATGCTGCACTCGTTCGTCGGCATCGCGGCCGTGCTCGTCGGCTTCAACTCCTACCTGACCGAGACGCACGCGGACGCCGTGCACCTGGTCGAGGTGTTCCTCGGCGTGCTCATCGGTGCCGTGACCTTCACCGGGTCCGTCGTCGCGTACCTCAAGCTGTCGGCGAAGATGAAGTCCGCCCCGCTGACGCTGCCGGGCCGCAACTGGCTGAACCTCGGCGCGCTCGTCGTGTCCGGCGGCCTCATGGCGTGGTTCCTGGCGAGCCCGTCGCTCGTGCCGCTGGTCGGCATGACGGTCGTCGCGCTGGCGCTCGGGTGGCACCTGGTCGCCGCGATCGGCGGCGGCGACATGCCCGTCGTGGTGTCGATGCTCAACTCGTACTCCGGGTGGGCCGCGGCGGCCGCCGGCTTCATGCTGAGCAACAACCTGCTCATCGTCACCGGCGCGCTCGTCGGGTCCTCCGGTGCGATCCTGTCGTACATCATGTGCCGCGCGATGAACCGCTCGTTCATCAGCGTGATCCTGGGCGGCTTCGGCGCCGAGGGCGGCACGGTGAGCGCGTCCGCGCAGGACTACGGCGAGCACCGCGAGATCCAGGCCGCCGAGGTCGCCGAGCTGCTCAAGAACGCCGGCTCGGTCGTCATCACCCCCGGCTACGGGATGGCCGTGGCCAAGGCGCAGTACCCGGTCGCGGACCTCGTCGCGCGGCTGCGGGCCTCCGGCGTCGACGTGAAGTTCGGCGTGCACCCCGTCGCCGGGCGCCTGCCCGGGCACATGAACGTGCTGCTCGCCGAGGCCAAGGTGCCGTACGACATCGTGCTCGAGATGGACGAGATCAACGACGACCTGGCGGACACCGACGTGGTGCTCGTCATCGGCGCGAACGACACGGTGAACCCCGCGGCCCTCGAGGACCCGGGCTCGCCGATCGCCGGGATGCCGGTGCTCGAGGTCTGGCACGCCAAGCAGGTGATCGTGTTCAAGCGGTCGATGGCCACCGGGTACGCCGGCGTGCAGAACCCGCTGTTCTTCCGCGAGAACACCGCCATGCTGTTCGGCGACGCGAAGGACCAGGTGGAGCGCATCGTCGCCGCGCTCTGACGCCCCCGCACGACGGGCCCCGGGACCGGCCGCCACGGCCGCCCGGGGCCCGTCGTCGCGTGTTCACCGGGCGCTCGCCGAAGGTCCCACCGACGCACGCGGCGGACGGCACTAGGCTGAGGACGCATCCCCACCCGAACTGTCGAAGGAGCACGTATGGCCAGCATCGAGGCCGTCGGCGCCCGCGAGATCCTGGACTCGCGCGGCAACCCCACTGTCGAGGTCGAGGTCGCTCTCGACGACGGCACGATCGCCCGTGCCGGTGTGCCCTCGGGTGCCTCGACCGGTGCCTTCGAGGCCGTCGAGCGCCGTGACGGCGACAAGTCCCGCTACCTGGGCAAGGGCGTCGAGGACGCGGTCAACGCCGTCATCGACGAGATCGCCCCGGAGCTCATCGGCTTCGAGGCCACCGAGCAGCGCCTGGTCGACCAGGCCCTGATCGACCTCGACGGCACCCCGAACAAGGGCAAGCTCGGCGCCAACGCGATCCTCGGCGTCTCGCTCGCCGTCGCGAAGGCCGCGGCCGACTCGGCCGACCTGCCGCTGTTCCGCTACGTCGGCGGCCCGAACGCCCACGTGCTGCCCGTCCCGATGATGAACATCCTCAACGGTGGGTCGCACGCCGACTCCAACGTCGACATCCAGGAGTTCATGGTCGCCCCCATCGGCGCGCCGACCTTCCGCGAGGCCCTGCGCACCGGCGCCGAGGTCTACCACTCGCTGAAGTCCGTGCTGAAGAGCAAGGGCCTGTCGACCGGTCTCGGCGACGAGGGCGGCTTCGCGCCGAACCTCGAGTCGAACCGCGCCGCGCTCGACCTCATCCTCGTCGCGATCGAGAAGGCCGGCTTCGTGCCGGGCAAGGACGTCGCGCTGGCCCTGGACGTCGCCTCCACCGAGTTCTTCAAGGACGGCGCGTACCAGTTCGAGGGCAAGGCCACCACGCCGGCCGAGATGGTCGCGTTCTACGAGGGCCTCGTCGCCGACTACCCGCTGGTCTCCATCGAGGACCCGCTGTCCGAGGACGAGTGGGACTCCTGGGCCGAGCTCATGGTCAAGGTCGGCGACAAGGTGCAGATCGTCGGCGACGACCTGTTCGTCACCAACCCGGAGCGCCTGGCCAAGGGCATCGAGCTCAAGGCCGCGAACGCCCTCCTGGTCAAGCTGAACCAGATCGGCACCCTGACCGAGACGCTGGACGCCGTCACCCTGGCCCAGCGCAACGGCTTCACGACGATGACCTCGCACCGCTCCGGCGAGACCGAGGACGTCACCATCGCCGACCTGTCCGTCGCGACCAACGCCGGCCAGATCAAGACCGGCGCCCCGGCGCGCGGCGAGCGCATCAACAAGTACAACCAGCTGCTCCGCATCGAGGAGGAGCTGGACGACGCCGGCCGCTACGCCGGCGCGTCGGCCTTCCCGCGCTGGAAGGCCTGAGCCCTCACGCTCACACCGGAGGCCGGCAGCCCTGACGGGGCTGCCGGCCTCCGGCGCGTCCACCCCCGTCCGACCCGCGCCTGGTCCGCGAGGTCGGCAGTCCCGGTGCGAAGTCGGCACCTGGAGCTGCCGACCTCGCCTGGACGTGCCGACCTCGCGGGGCCGGGGGATGTGCGGATCGTGTGCGTGGCGGCGGACACGGCCGGGCCACCTGCGGGGCGGGCGGGGCCGGGCGGGGCACAATCGGGTCCATGCCCGCCCCTCGTCGCCCCGCCGCGCCCCGCACCGGGGCCGGGGACGACGTGAGCCGCGAGGCGGCGCGCCGCACCGACGCCGCCCGCGGGCAGGCGCCCGCGCCGGCGAGAGGGGCGGCGGGCAGGGGAGCTGCCGGCGCGGGCCGCACCGGGAAGCCCCGTCCCGCGACGGC
>NZ_JBCLVN010000084.1:0-13700 GCF_039548315.1 Cellulomonas olei | reverse complement strand
GCGGCGGCGTCGGCACCGACGGCCCGGCGTGCGCGGGACCCGGGTCCGCCGCCGTGCCGGGGGCGGCGTGCCGCCCCGCGCGCTCGACGTCGCCCGCGGTGCCCGGCCACCCGGGCAGCGCACCGGCCGCCGGCACGGTCGGCATCTGCCGGGTGTCGAGGTCCGGGCCGGGACCGGGCCTGCCGAGCGGGGGCAGGACGAGGCCGGGCGCGTCGAGCTGCCGCTCCCCCGCGAGCGCCGCCCACCGGGTGCGCGCGGGCAGGTCCGGCTGCGGGGCGGGCACGGCCCCGGGCGGGTCGTCGACGCCGGGGCGGACGGGGGTCGCGTCCCCGGGCGGGTCGTCGGTGGTCCCGGGTCCGGCCCACGGCACCTCGCGCGCGACGACCGGCTCGGTCGCGGGACGGCGCACGGGCTCCCACGCGGCGACGCGCCGCGCGGCGGGCAGGCCCCGGACGTCGACGACGACCGCGTCGGCCACCCGGTCGTGCCAGCCACGGCGACGGCCCGTGCCGTCGAACAGCGGGCTGAGGAGCACGAGCAGCTGCCCGACCCCGCACGCGAGCGCGCCGATCGCGACCACGAGCGAGCGGACGAGCGCCCGCCCCATCCCGAGCGGCCGGGCGCTGCGGACGTCGACCGTCCGGAGGCCGAGCAGCCGGCGCCCCACGGTCCACCCGCGCGTGCCGTGGCACACCCACTGGACGACGCCCCACACCGCCAGGAGGACCGCCCCGGTGACGAGCAGGGCGCCCGACGGCGTCGCCGCGGGCTCCTCCTGGCGGACGGAGGCGACGGCGGCGGGCACCGTGGCAGCCCACAGCGGCGCGGCGACCAGGGCGGTGAGCACGCCGTCGACCAGCGACGCCGTCACCCGGCGGCCGATCGGCGCCGGTGGTGCCCCGTGCACGGCGGGTACCCCGCCGCCGGAGGTGCTGCTCATCGTCCTGCTCCTGTGCTCCGTCGGGCTCGCCCGCCACGGCGGCGCAGCGAGCGGGTGGTCAGCCGGCCGCGCCAGCGCTGCCGGGGCGGGGTCGCGGCGCGCATGCGGTCGAGCGCGCGGTCGACCTGCGCCCAGTAGTCGCGGGCGTCGGCGACGGACGGCTCGTCCGGCCCGAAGACGGCGGCGTCCGCCCGCTCCGCGAGCGCCACGACGGCGGCACCCGCCTCGGCCCCGGCCGCGGTCGGCGCGGGCGGCGCGGTACGTCCACGACGCGCCGGCACCGGCGGTGGCGCCGTGAACGCCCGGTCGAGCGCCCGGGCGCCCTCGCGGCGGGTCGCGACCGGGTCGACGTCCCGCTGCAGGTCGGTCGCGAGGTCCAGCACCTCCTGCCAGCCCCCGACGACGCGGCGCAGCGGCACCGGGTCACGACGGCGGCGGCGGCGACGGCGGGCCTTCAGCGCCGCGATGACGAGGAACGGCGACAGCAGCAGGAGCAGCCCGCCGGACCCCGCGGCGACGCCCAGCGCGATCCGCTGCCAGAGCGCCCAGCCGGACTCGTCGGCCGGGTCCTGCGTCTGGGGCTGCTCGGTGTCGTCCTGCGGCGGCTCCACCGGCTCGGGTGCCGGCGGCGGGGGCTGCGCGACCTGCGGCTCGGGGTCGGCCTGGCTGGTCTCGGTCTCGTCCTGCGGCGTCTGGCTCTCCGGCGGCGTGGGGTCGAACGGCACCCAGCCGTGGCCCGCGAAGGCGATCTCCACCCACGCGTGGACGTCGGCCCCGGTCACCACCACCGGGTCGTCGGGGTCCGCCGCCGGCGCCTCGTCCGTCCCGGCGTCCCCGTCCTCGTCGGCGCCGGGCACGAAGCCCATGACGACCCGTGCGGGCAGGCCGAGCTCCCGGGCCATGAGCGCCATCGCGGACGCGTACTGCTCGTCGTCGCCGACCGTGAGCTCGCCGTCGAGCAGCGTCGCCACCCGGTCGGACCCGTGCCCGGAGAGCGACGGGTAGTCGCCCTGGTCGGTGCGGCCGTGGGAGAAGAACCCGTTCTCCGACAGCGTCCGCTCCAGGGCACGGGCGACCTCGACGGGCGTCTCGGCGTCCCGGACGGCGTCGGAGGCGGCCGCCACCACCGCGTCGGGCACCGCCTGCGGCTCGGGGAGGTCCAGGTCCCGGCCCGCGGCGGAGCCGATCGCGGCGTCGTCGGGCTCGGCCGGCACGAGCGCGTCCAGCGTGTACGTGAGGCCGGTGTCGAGCCCGCCGGTCAGCACGGCCGCCCCGGTGGCGTCGTTGAACCGCAGCCGCGCCTGGTCCTCCTGGTCGTCGAAGCGCACCGACACCGCGTCGCCGACGGTCGGCAGCCACACGCCGTCCAGCTGGTCGACCTGCACGCGCACCTGCACGCGGGTGCCGTCCCCGGACGCGGCCGCCGCCGCTGCGGCCTCGGCCGCCCCGTCGCCGACCGTCTCGCCGACCCGGCGGAACTCCCCGGAGGCGCGCGACGACCCGTCGCCCGCGACGTTCCACACCACGCCGTCGAACCGGTCGAACGTCGCGAGGCGCACCCGGGCGCCCGCGGGCAGGCCGCTCACCGTGAACAGGTCGACGGTGTCGTCGTCCTTGACGAACGCGCGGAACGCCGACAGCGGGCTGGCGTAGTCGCGGGGGTCGAACGGCGGGACGAGCTCGTCGCGCAGCACGAAGCGGTCGCGCTGCTGCTCGACGACGGCGCCCGCGCCGAGCCCCGCCCCGGCGGCCAGGGCGACGAGCGCCACCAGCGCGACGGGGCGCCGGACGCGGAGCCGGCCCGCGCGCCACGAGGCCCAGACCACGAGGACCGCCGCGAGCGCGGTGCCGACCGCCGCCGGCGCGACGACGGTGTGGGTGCCGAGCAGCACCGCGACCGCGAGGCACACGGCGGGCAGGGCCGCGGCCGCCGGCGCGGCACCGCCGGCGCCGAGGGCGAGCCGGATCCCGACGGCGGTCGCGGTCACCGCCAGCAGGTACGGGGGAACCAGCAACCAGCCGGACCCGCCGAGCGGGGGCTGGAGCGTGAGGACGTCCTTCCAGCCGAGCACCGAGCCGCGCACGACCGCGACCGCGGACGCCGGCGTCGGCAGCAGGCCGCCGACGGTCTGCCCGGGCGTCGCCAGCGGGCCGCCCGCGAGCACGGCGACGGCGACGAGCGCCGCAGCCGTGACCGGCGGTGACCACCGGGCCCACGCGGTGAGGACACCGACCGCGGCTCCCACCAGCACACCGCCCACGACGGGGACGACCAGCGTCGACCCGCCGTACACGGGCAGCAGCGGCGTGAGGGCTGCGGCGGTCGCGACGGCGAGCACGAGCACGTCGACGACGGCCGCCGCGCCGCGCGGCACCCCGCGCCGACGTGCGGCCGCGGGGCGCCCGGATCCCCGGGGACGGCGGGCCGGCCCGCCGGGCGGCGGCCCCGCCGGGGGGCCGGGGGGCGTCGCCGCGGGGGCGGTCGGGAGGGCGGTCGTCGTGCTCATCCGGCCGCCGCCAGGCGCAGGGCACGGGGAAGGTCGTCGAGCGCGCCCAGCCGGACCAGGCTGAGACCGCGCTGCGTGCGGACGTGGACGGCCGAGCCGGGGTCGCAGGAGACGACGAGCGTGCGGGTGCCCTCGGGCACGTGCCGGGCCGCGGCGCGCAGGTCCGCGTCGGCGACCACGGCGCCGGTGACAAGGAACGCGAGCGTCACGTCGGCGGCCTCGCGCGCGATCCGGCGGCCGAGCAGGGCCGTCGCGGTGCCGTCGGGACCGCACACGATCGCCGAGCAGTCGTCGAGCAGCGGGCGCCGGGCCGTGGTCCGGACGCGCCCCGGGCCGGCGAGCACCGCCAGGGGGTGCTCCTCGGCGATGACGTGCACCCCGAGGGAGGCCACCACCGAGACGGCGAGCTCGAGCTCCGCGTCGTCGTCGGCGTGGCCGTAGTCGCGCGGGTCCGTGGCGAGCGCGACGGCGGTCTGCGTGCGCCGGGTGTCCTCGTACTGCTTGACCGTGAGGACGCCGCGCCGCGCGGTGGTGCGCCAGTGGATCGAGCGCCGGTCGTCCCCCACCACGTAGTCGCGCAGGGCGTGGAAGGCCAGGTCCATGTCCGACAGGTCGCGGGTCGAGCCGCCCTCCAGGTCGCGCAGCAGGCCGGCGTCCGCGCCGGTGAGCATGACGACGCGGGGGTGGACGTACAGCTCCTCCGAGCCGGTGGTCACGGCGTGCCGCACGGCCAGCCCGAGCGCGTCGCCGCGCACGGCCCGCACGGGACCGACCGTCACGACGGCCCGGCGCTCCGTCGGCACCGCGAACAGCTCCTCGTGCTCCGCACCGGGTGCGAGCGACGGCACCTCCAGCTCCGCACGGCCCTGCCCGACCTGCAGCTCGAGCCGGACCGCCCGGGTCCGGCGACCGGCGGGCGCCGTCACGACGACGCCGCCGAACGCGCGCTCCCCCACCCGGACCCGGCGGTCGGCGAGGTCGAGGCGGACCGCGTGCGGCAGGCGGCCCCACGTCATCGCGACGGCCACGACCAGGGCGGCGACACCGACGGCACCTGCCGCAGCGAGCTCGACCCAGCCGAGCAGCACGCCCGCGACCGCGGCGGCCGCACCGAGCAGCCCCGCGCCCCAGCCGACGCCCGAGAGCCGGGTGTGCGAGCGCCTCACGGCGTCACCCCGGCCCGGGTGCGGACGGTCCAGCTCACGCCCGCGCCACCGGCGGTGCGGTCGCGGACAGCACGCGCTCGACGACCTGCGTGGCGGTCGCGCCGAGGAAGTCCGCCTCCGGGTCGAGCACCAGGCGGTGCGCCAGCACCGGCACGGCCAGGTCCTTCACGTCGTCCGGGATCACGTACGACCGGCCCGCCGCCGCGGCCTGCACCCGGGCGCACCGCACCAGGGCGAGGCCACCGCGCACGCTGCCGCCGAGCGCCGTCTGCGGGTCCTCGCGCGTCCCCTCGAGCAGGCGGGCGACGTAGTCCAGCACCGCGCCGTCGACGTGCACGGTCTGGGCGAGCTCCGACATCTCGACGACGCCGGCCGTGGTCACCACCGCGTCGAGCGCGCGCGTGCGGTCCCGGGCGCCCGACAGGATCTCGACCGTGGCCGTCCGGTCCGGGTAGCCGAGGGACGTGCGCACCAGGAACCGGTCGAGCTGCGCCTCCGGCAGCCGGTACGTGCCGGCCTGCTCGATCGGGTTCTGCGTCGCGATGACGACGAACGGCCGGCCCACCGGGTGCGTGTCCCGGTCGACCGTGACGTGCCCCTCCTCCATCACCTCGAGCAGCGCGGACTGCGTCTTCGGCGAGGCGCGGTTGATCTCGTCCGCCAGCAGCACCGAGGTGAACACCGGGCCCGGGTGGAACTGGAACGTGCGCGTGCCCTGGTCCCAGATCGTCACGCCCGTGACGTCGCTCGGCAGCAGGTCGGGCGTGAACTGGATGCGCTGGTGGGTGCCCTGCACCGACGCGGCGATGGCCTTGGCCAGCGACGTCTTGCCGGTGCCGGGCGCGTCCTCCAGGAGCACGTGGCCCTCGGCGACCATCGCGGTCAGCACCAGCCGCACGGCCCGGTCGGCACCCAGCACCGCACGGGAGACGTTGGTGACCAGGGAGGCGAACGTCTCGGCGAACCAGGCGGACTGCTCGGGGGTCATCGGGGGGTCGTCTCCTGTCGGGGGAAGGGGGTCGTCTGTCTCATCGGCAGGGCGGGCGTCACCCGGAGGTGCCGGGGTCGCTCCCGTCGCCGGGGTCCGGCGGCTGCTCCGGCTCGGGCTCGGTCCAGGTCACCGGCACGCGGGCCGTGTCCGACCACGCGCTCCACCCGTCGCCGTTGCGGACCCGGACGCGGAGCGTCACCTCGTCCCCGCTGCGGCCCTGGAAGGGCTCGGAGACGGTGACCGACGTCGCGGTGCCCGCCGACCGGGTGCCGCGCGAACCCCACGACCACCCGGACAGCTCGTACTCGTACTCCACGAGCCCGCTGCCGCCGGTCTCCCCGGGCGGCGCCCACGAGAGCGTCACCTGGGTCGGCCGGTTGGTCGCGTCGGGCGTCGTCGGCTGGATCTGCGGGGACGTGGGCGCGCCTGGCAGCGTCCGCACGACGTCCGAGAACGACGCCTGGTTCGTCGGCCCGCAGCCGCGGAGGTTGCACGCCCGCACCGTGACGGTGAAGCCCTGACCCGCTGCGAGCCCGTTGACCCGCGCCGTGCCGTCGAGGCGCATCTCGACGGTCCCGGCGGTCGACGTCACCTCGTAGCCGGAGATCAGGGCGCCGTTGGCCGCCGCCGCGTCCCAGCGGACGCGCACCCACCCCGTGCCGGGGCTCGTGCGGTCCGGCGACGAGGTCTCGACGATCGACGGGGCGCCGGGCGCGCCGGGCACGTCGTACGCCTGCCCGCTGGTGGACACCGAGTCCGAGCTCCCGGCCTTGTTGGTCGCGTAGAGCGTGAACGTGTAGGTCCGGTCGTTCGGCACGCTCAGCGAGTACGACGTCTGGCTCGCGGGGAGCCGCTCGGTGCGCGTCGTCCCGCCGCCGGCGATCGTCAGCACGTACCGCAGCGGGTCGCCGTTGTCGGACGGCGACGGGTTCCAGGTGACCTGGAGCTGCTCGGAGGCGATCGACTGCACCGCGTTCTGCGGGAACGACGGTGCTGCCGGGGCGCCCGCCGGGATCTCCGTCCCCGACGGGCTGCTCCACGCGCTGGGCTCCGGCGCACGGTTGTGCGCCCGGACCTGCACCGTGTACGACGTGCCGTTCGCCAGCCCGCGGAACGTGTACGACGTCCCCGACGTGGTCACGGTCGCGGAGCCTCCGGGCGGCGCGGGAGACAGCATCAGCGTGTACGACGTCACCGGCGACCCGTTGCTGGCCGGGGCGTCCCAGACGGCGGTGAGCTCGCCGTCGCCGAAGCCCGTCCAGCGCGGGGGTGCCGGCGTGTCCGGGACGGCGTCGGGGCGCGCCACGGCGGACGCCGGGCTGGGGTCGGACATGCCGACGGCGTTCTCGGCGGCGACGGTGAACGTGTACTCCACGTTGTTGGTCAGGCCGGTGATCGTGCACGTGGTGCTCGCGCACGAGGTCGGGGTGCCGCCGGGGCTCGCGACGACCCGGTACCCGGTGATGGGCTCGCCGCGGAAGTCGGGGGCTGTCCACGACAGGACGACGGTGCCGTCGCGCACCTCGCCGATGCGGGGGGCTGCGGGCGTCGCGGGCTTGCCGCGCACCCGCAGCGAGATGCCGGCGGAGACCTCGCGGGCCGGGTCGCCGGTGGCGTCCCGCACGCGCACGCGCACCACCATCTCGCCGACCAGGTCGGCGGCCGGGCGCAGCACCACGTTCTGCCCGGACACGGCGGCGGTCCCGGTGCCGGGGGTCTCGACGGTCGCCGAGACGACGCGCAGCGGCTGGTCCGGGAACGGGTTGTACGCGCCGGCCAGCACGTCCACGACGCGCTCGCGGCCCTGCACGCCGTCCCCGAGCGACACGTTGTTCACCACGGCGACGCGCCGGGTGCTCGCGATCGTGCGGATCTCCACCTGGACGTCCATCGACGACGACCGCCCGTACCCCAGCTCGAGCTGGAGCGTGGCGCGCGTGCCCTTGGGCGTGCCGACGTCCGCGGCGACCGTGAGCCTGCTGCCGGACAGGCCGACCGTGAAGCCCGCCGGCTGCCCCGAGGTGAGGCGGTAGGTGTACGTCTCCGCGCCCGACGCACCCTCGACGCCGCGCGTGAACGCCAGCAGGTCGACGGTGGCCGCGGGCTCGCCCGGCCCGACGTCCACGACCGCGGGGTCGAACACCGGCGGGTAGTCGTCGAGCGTGTACACGGTGATCGGCAGCGTGATCACGGCGGTGCGCGCGCTCGTGTCCCCCGGCCCGGTGGCGTCGGTGACGGGCACCGTGATCGACGCCGGCCCGACGTAGCCGTCGGCGGGCGTGTACTGCACGGTGGTGTCGTCGACGAAGAGCGACGAGCCGTCCGAGCGGGTGGCGGTGAGCTGCGTCGCGTCCGACACCTGCGCGACGCGCCCGGGGGCGACCTGGATCTGCTCGCTGAGCGGGATGGTGAGGGTCTCGCCGCTCGCCACCCGCAGCTCGGGTGCCCGCGGACGGGCGGTGGGCGGGAAGAAGCCGAGCGCCGGCACCGAGATGAACGCGTAGGACCGCACGTCCTGCGCGGTCCGGTTGGTCAGCAGGTACGGGATCGTCTGCGCCGTGGCGGCGAGCGTCACCGTGACCAGCCCGTCCGCCCCGACCGAGGCGACGTCGGCGGCGGAGCGCGGCACGGACACCTCGAGGTCGTCCAGCGGCCCGCTCGGGTTCTGGGCGACGGCGAGCACGTCGACGTCGACGGAGGTGCGGCCGACGGTGTCGACCGGCGGGACGACGACGTCCTGGGCGATCGGCGGCAGGACCGGCGCGTCGGGGTCGACCGTCACGGTGAGCACGGCCCCGGCGCGGGCCCCGCGGGTGTTCTGCGCGGTGTAGCCGATCGGCATGACGCCCGCGGCGTCGCCCTGCACCACGACCCGGCTGCCGACCACCGACGCCGTGATCCCGGCGGGCACCTCCAGCTCGTCCTGCAGGGACAGCGTGCCGCCGGAGACGTCCGTGTCGTTCTCGAGCACCCGGACCTCGACGCGCTGCCCGGGGCGGATGGTCACGGTGTCGTCGCGCGCCACCACCCGGTTGCTGTCGCCGGGCCGGGCGGCGATGCCGACGCGCACCGTCGCGACGGCCCGCTGCCCCGTCCAGTCCTCGACCGCGTAGGTGAACGTGTCCGTGCCGGCCTCGCCGGGCAGCGCCTCGTACTCGAGGTAGTCGGCCCCGACGCGGGCCACGCGCCCCTTGGTCCCGGCCGACGCGACACCGAGCAGCGTGACGCCGTCGCCGTCCGGGTCGATCCCGACGAGGGGCACGGGGATCCGCACCGTGTCTCCGGCGAACACGCGCGCGACGAGCGCCTTCGGGCGCGGCGGCGCCTTGGTGTCGGGGTCGGACTCGTGGACGCGCACCGTGAGGGTCGCGGCGGTCTCGTTGCCGTCGGAGTCCCGGACGACGAACGTCGCGTGGACCGTCATGGGCGTCGCGGGAGCCTGGTACCGGAGCACGTCGCCGGCCACGAACAGCAGCCCCTCGCCGTCCCCCAGGGGCTCGGCGAACTCGGGCGCCAGGCTGATCTCGTCGCCGTCGGGGTCGTGCGCGCCCTCGAGCACCGGCACGGTCACGACCCCGCCGGTCCGCACGTCGGCGGTGGCGTTGGGGACGACGGGCGGCTGCGACGACCCCGACGCGGGCACCGGCGAGACGATGATCTGCCCGGTCGCGGTCTGCGTGCCGTTCGACACGACGTACTGCAGCGTGACCGGCGCCGCGAGCGCCCCGACGGCGGAGATCTGCACGAGCTCCCGCTGGCGCACGGCCACGCGCAGCCCCTCGGGCGCGTCGACGGACAGCAGCAGCAGGACCCCGCCGCCCGGGTCCGTGTCGTTCGCCAGGGGGGCGACCGTCGTCTGACCGCCCTGCGGCAGGTACGCGTGGTCCAGCACCGCGACCGGCGGCTCGGGCTCGTCGGGGCGCTCGCGCACGTCGATGCGCGCCAGCCCGACGGCCTGCTGCGGCGGGGCGGTGACGGTGAACGAGACGTAGAACGTGCCCGCGGTCGGCGCGCTGAAGGAGAACGTCCCCGCGTCGAGGTCGGGGGTGACGGTGACGCCCGTCGCCTGCTCGACCCCCGCGAGCCGCACGGGCTCGCTGCCACGGGTCCGCACGGCCTCGAGCGGCGCGAGCTCGACCTCCTGGTCGACGTACGTCACCGCGTGCAGCGGGTCCACCAGCAGGTCGGTCGAGCCGGGCGCCCGCACGTCGACGTCCAGCGTGCCCTCGGTGGTCGAGACCCCGTCCGAGACCAGCAGCCGGACGACCGTGCGACCCAGCTCCCCGCCGTCGGCCACGTACGTGAGGGTGCCGTCCTGCCGGTACCGGGCGGTGCCGCTCTCGGCCACGGCGCCCACCAGCGTCAGGGGGTCGCCGTCGGGGTCGCTGAAGTCGGACAGCACGGGGTAGGTCGCGGAGGCGTTCTGCTCGACGCGGATCTCGCCGGTGCGCACCTGCACGGGGGGCTCGTCGAGCGACGCGTCGCGGACGGTCACCGTGACCTGCGCCGTCGAGGGCGCGGTCGCGCCGCGGCCGTCGCTGACCGTGTACGAGAACGTCGCGCTGCCGGACGCGCCGGCCGGGACCTCGATCTGCAGCGCGCGCCCGCCGTACACCGGCTGCAGCGTGCCGATCTCGGCCGGCAGCGGGTCGACGTCGGTGATGGCGAGGATGCCGCAGTCGGAGGACGTGTCGTTGTCGATGACCGGCAGGATCGCGGTGCGCCCGGGACGGACGCCGAACTCGTCGTCGACGGCCGTCGGCGGCGCGCTGGTCGCGGAGCACTCCGGCACGAGCTCCTGGGTGGTGCGGTCGCCGTCGCTCTCGTCGGTCTGCTCGTCGGGCTCGTCCTCCGGGACGACGTCCTTCCACTCGGGCTCACGGACCTCGGTGTCCTCCAGGGGCAGCCACAGCCGCCCCTCGACGACCTCGTTCAGCGCGACCACCTGGCGGTTGACGCGGAACACGAGCTGGTCCGACGTCGTCACGCCGGTGAGGTCGCGGACCTCGGCGTCCTGCCCGTCGCACAGCAGCAGGTAGTTCGCGGTCGTCGTGGGCCACGCGGCGTGCGCGCACGTCCCCACCCGCACCGGCGCCGCCGGCCGGCCCGAACCGCCCGCGTCGTGTTCGGCCGCCACCGACCCCGACGACAGGTCGACCTCCACCAGGCCCGTGCTGCCGGCGACGAGCGCGGCGCCCGCGGCCGGTCCGGGCTGCTGGAGGACCGCCTGCGCGAGCCCGAGGTCGGTCGACCCGCCGGGCGTGCGGACCGTCTCCCCGTCCAGGCCCACGGGCACGTCGCCCACGGCCGTGAGCGCGTCCACCGGCCCGTCGAGCGCCGGCCCGGCCTCGCTGCGGGTCGCACCGCCGGGCACCGGGGTGAGGCGGGTGACCTCGCCCGTCTCGGCCTCCACCGCGAGCGCCGCGCCGGTGGTCGTGGCCACGGCCAGGCCCCCCGCGCCGACGTCGGCGTCGGGCTCGTCGCTGGTCTGCAGCAGCGGCAGGTCCTCGAACGTCCTGACCCACACCTGGCCGTCCGCGTCGGTCACGGCGACCGTGCCGCCGGCCATCGAGACCTGCGCGCCGGCCGGGACCGCCACCTGGGACGCCGCGGTGACGCCCGCGGGGTCGACGACGGACACCGTGCCCGGCTCGACGATCAGCACCTCGCCGGCGTCCTGGAGCACGTCGAACTCCGTGCTCGTCGCCACGAGGCCGGCGTTGAGCTCCTCGACCTGGGCGTTGTACCGGCCGACCTGCAGCGTGCTCGTCGACGTCAGCCACACGGCGCCGTCGTTGAGGTCCACCTGCGCGAGGGGGAACCCGGGGTTGACCAGCGCGAGCGTCGCCACCACGGCGGGCACGGCGACCACGGCGGCCGTCGACGCGGCGCGACGGCGGCTCCAGCGCACGCTCACGGCACGCACCCCTCGGCCGGGAGGGTGGAGACGCGGCGGTCCGCCCGGACGATCGAGACCTCGACGCACACCTCCGCCGCCGTGCCGTCCGAGGGCACCGTCACCGTCGTGTCGTCCACGACGGCGAGCTGCGGCTCACCCGTCGCGGTGCGCCGGCCCCAGAGGTACGTGTCGCCGTCCTGCTCGTCGGGGTTCGTCCAGGTGAAGACCACCGAGCCGTCGTCCTCGCGGGTGCCGAACAGGTTGGTGGGGCTCGGCACGGTCGACTGCACGGAGCCGGCGGGGCCCGGGAAGTCGTCGTCCCGCCCCGGGTCGGGGGCGCCGTCCGGGCGGCCCGCGAGCAGCACCACCGCGACGACCGCGGCCGCGATGACCACCACGGACCCGGCGACCGCGAGCACGCGCCCGGTGCGCGACCGCGCCGGCACGCCCGGGTGCACCTCGCGGACCTCGACCAGGTCGTCGCCGTCGGGCGACGCCGCGGCCGGCGACGGCGGTGCCGGGGAGGCCGGGGGCGCGAGCCGCGGGGCGGCGGCGTCCGGCGGCACGGTCAGGACCGGGCGCAGGCGCGTCGCGTCCGGGCCGGAGCCCACGTCAACCGGCGGGCCGGACGGCACCGCGGGGCGGGGTCCGGGCGCGACCTCCAGCACGGGCCGCGCGCGGGTCGCGTCCGGCTCCGCCGCGGCGGGGGCGCCCGGCTCCGCGCGGACGTCCGCGACGTCCAGCGGCGTCAGCGGCAGGCCGAGGTCGGCCTCGACGGCGCGCAGGTCGTGCGCGAGGTCCAGCGCGTGCGCGTGCCGCTGCTGCGGGTCGCGCGCCATCGCCCGGGCGAGCACGGTGCGCAGCCGGTCGGGCACGTCGTCGCGCGCGGGGGGCACCGGGGTGCCGCGCTCGATGCGCCCCACCAGGTCCGCCGCCTCGTTGCTGCCGCCGGGCCGCTCGAACGGCGACCGGCCCGCGAGCGCCGAGAACAGGGTCGCGGCCAGCGAGTACACGTCGGACCGGGCGTCGCCGTGCGGGCGCGCGGCGAGCAGCTCCGGCGCGGCCCACGGGATCGACATGCCGACGGCCGGACCGCCCGCGTCCACCGTCGCCGCGATCCCGAAGTCCGCGAGCACCGGCCGTCCGAACTCCGTCGTCAGCACGTTGCCCGGCTTGATGTCGCGGTGCAGGATCCCCGCGCGGTGGGCGGTCTCGACGGCCGACGCGAGCTGCACCCCGAGCTGCAGCACCTCGGCGACCTCGAACCGCTCGGCGCGGTACCGCTGCCCGAGGCCCGGCAGCGGGCAGTACTCCATGACGAGGTACGGCCGGCCGTCGGAGGCGAGGCCCGCCTGGTGCACCGTCACGATCGAGGGGTGGTGCGAGAGCCGCGCCGTCAGGTCCGCCTCGCGCTCGAACGCGTCGCGCGCGGCGTCGTCCACGCCCGCGAGCAGCACCTTGACCGCCACCAGCCGGCGGGGCAGCTCCTGCTGGTACAGGAACACGTCCGCCGATCCCCCCGCGCCCAGCAGCCGCTGCACCGTGTAGCCCGGGAGGCGCGGCGGTTGCGAGGCCTCACGTCCGCGCGTCACGCACCCGGCTCCAGGGTGAACGTCACGCCGTCGCCGAGGTCGACCACGTCCCCGTCGCGCACGACGACCGGCTCGCCGGCGGCGATGCGGCGCGGCGGGAGCCCGCCGGAGGACACGGTCACCCCGTTCGTGGAGTACAGGTCGGTCACCAGCACGGTGCCCAGCTCGAGGCGCACCTCGGCGTGGGTGCGCGAGATGTCGTGCTCAGGGCTCGGGACCGTGACGAGGCGGGCCTCGACGCCCTCGGGGGCGCGGTCGGCCTGCGGGGCCCGGCCGATGAGCACGACCCCGTCCACCGGCACCCGCACGCCGGTCGACAGCGCCAGCCGCGGCACGGGTGCCGACGTGGCGACCGCACCGGGGGCGGGCGCCGCCGCGGGCTGCCCGCCCGGGCCGCCGCGGTCCGCGGCCGGCGTCGGCACCACCGCGCCCGACGGCCACTCCCCGGTCTGGGACAGCGCCCACGACGGGAGGTTCTGGCGGATCGACGCGAGCTCGCCGCTGAGGATGGTCAGGCCGTCGTGGTCGTCGGCGGACGCCGGCCCGGGCAGCACCGGGGCGGGGGCCGTCGCCGGCGCGGGGGCCGGGGCGGGCGCGGGCGCCGG
>NZ_JBCLVN010000083.1:0-13879 GCF_039548315.1 Cellulomonas olei | reverse complement strand
CGCCGTCGCGTGCGGCAGCGCCGTCCGGGGCCGGCGGCCGCGCGGTGACCGCGTCGCGGGAGCGCCGGAACGCGGACGCCACCGCCGCCCGCACGTGCCGGTCCCCGGGCAGCAGCACCACCAGCCCGCCCAGCGCGACCCCCGCGGCCACGGCGAGCCCGACCGGCAGCGGGTCCGGGCCGAGGTCGGCCATCCGGCCGGGCCCGATCCCCCCGCGTGCCAGGGCCGCCAGCAGCACCGCGCCGAGCCCCGCCGTCGCGGCGGCCGTCGCACCGGCGACGAACGGGTCCCGGGCGCGCTGCGTGACGAGGCGGCGACGCAGCACGACGGCCGTCACGGCACCGGCCAGCACCGTCACCACGGGCGCGGCGAGCAGCACACCGCCCGTCACGTCGGGGGCGGGCAGGGCACCGAGCAGCGGCACGGCGGGCAGGGCACCGGCGTCCACCTCGGCGATCCCGAAGCTCGTCCCGGTCCCGACGGCGAACCCCGGCCCGACCAGCCAGGACAGGGCCCAGAGCACCAGCGTCGGCACGTAGGCGAGCTCCCCCAGCGCGAGGACGGCCCCGCCGACGGGGTCGAGGTCGAGGCCGCGCACGACCTCGGCCACCGCGGTCCGGCCCGTCACCACCCAGAGCGCGGCGAGCAGCGTCGCGCCCAGCACGAGCGTGGCCAGGGCGGTCGTCCCGGCCGCGACGCCGTGCGCCACGGGCTCGGGCAGCCGGGTGCGGACCGGCTCGAGCACGTCGCGCAGCCGCGGCGCCTCCGGCCGGCGCAGCAGCCCGGTCCCCAGCCCGACGGCGGAGAGCACGACCGCGCCGAGCACCCCGGCGCCGATGTGCAGCAGGGGCACGCCGGTGGCGAGACCGGCGACGAGCACGACGCCCGTGTACGCCGCCACGCCCGCGCCCAGCGCCGACCGCGTGGCGTAGCCGGACCGGCGGGCGGAGGCGTAGCAGCCGAACAGGGCGAGCGCGGTCAGGCCGAGCGGCACCAGCGTCACGCCCGGCGCCAGCGTCATCGGCACGCCGTGGGCGAGCAGCCACAGCCCGGTCGCGACCGACACGGCGTGCGTCCACGGCACGCCGGACGCGGCCGGCGCCGAGGACGTCGCCACGTACGCCGCGACCGACGGCAGCACCACCACGAGCAGCGACAGCAGCGCCGCCTGCAGCCCGGCGAGCAGCCCGCCGACCCAGCGCGGGGCGCCGTCCAGGTCGCTGACGAAGAACCGCGGCGGCGCCGAGTCGTCCAGCACCCGGCGTCGCGGGCGGGGACGGGTTCCGGGCGCGCTGCTCACCGCCCCATGGTCGCCGCCCGCACGGCCCCGGACGCCGAACCGCCCCGGCGCGCCGCGGGATGACCCGGGGCGCGCCGGGGCGGCCGGCGCGGCGTGCGCGTCAGGACAGCAGCGCCCGGGCGAGCTCCGCGGTCTCGGTCGGGGTGGTCCCGACCTTGACGCCAGCGGCCTCGAGGGCCTCCTTCTTGGCCTGCGCCGTGCCGGCCGAGCCCGAGACGATGGCGCCGGCGTGGCCCATCGTCTTGCCCTCCGGCGCGGTGAAGCCGGCGACGTACGCGACGACCGGCTTCGTGACGTGCTCGGCGATGTACGCCGCGGCCCGCTCCTCCGCGTCGCCGCCGATCTCGCCGATGAGCACGACCAGGTCGGTCTCCGGGTCGGCCTCGAACGCCGCGAGGGCGTCGATGTGCGTCGTGCCGATGATCGGGTCGCCGCCGATGCCGACGGCGGTGGAGAACCCGAGGTCCCGCAGCTCGTACATCATCTGGTAGGTCAGCGTGCCGGACTTCGACACCAGGCCGATGCGGCCGGGCCCCGTGATGTCCGCGGGGATGATGCCGACGTTCGACTTCCCGGGGCTGATGAGACCCGGGCAGTTCGGGCCGACCAGCCGCACGCCCTTGTCCTGCGCGTAGGCGAAGAACTCGGCGGTGTCGGCCACCGGGACGCCCTCGGTGATGATAACGATCAGCGGCACGCCCGCGTCGACGGCCTCGATCACGGCCGCCTTGGTGAACGCCGGCGGCACGAAGATCACGGACACGTCGGCCCGGGTCGCCTCGACGGCGTCGCGCACCGTGCCGAACACCGGGATCGCCACGGTGAGGCCGGAGCCGTCGCCGCGCGGGTACTCCACGCTGGTGCCGGCCTTGCGCGGGTTCACCCCGCCGACGATGGTCGTGCCGGCGGCGAGCATGCGGGTGGTGTGCTTGCTGCCTTCGGACCCGGTCATGCCCTGCACGATGACCTTGGAGTCCGCGGTCAGGAAGATCGCCATGGGGTTGCTCTCTCGTCTCTCGCGTCGCTGCGTGCGGTCGGTCGTCAGGCGGTCGCGGCCAGGCGGGCGGCCTCGGCCGCTCCCCCGTCCATGGTCTCGGCCAGCGTGACGAGCGGGTGCGCCGCGTCCCGCAGGATGCGCCGGCCCGCGACCACGTTGTTGCCGTCGAGCCGCACGACCAGCGGCTTCGTGGCCTGGTCGCCCAGGATCCCCAGCGCCGCGACGATGCCGTTGGCGACCGCGTCGCACGCGGTGATGCCGCCGAACACGTTGACGAACACGGCCTTGACCTGCGGGTCGGACAGGATGATGTCGAGCCCGGCCGCCATGACCTCCGCCGACGCGCCGCCGCCGATGTCGAGGAAGTTCGCCGGCTTGACGCCGCCGTGCTCCCGGCCCGCGTACGCGACGACGTCGAGCGTGCTCATGACCAGCCCGGCGCCGTTGCCGATCACGCCGACCTCGCCGTCGAGCTTCACGTAGTTGAGGTCCTTGGCCTTGGCCTTCGCCTCGAGGGGGTCGGCGGCGGCGGCGTCCTCGAGCGCGGCGTGGTCCTCGTGCCGGAACTCCGCGTTGCCGTCGAGCGTGACCTTGCCGTCGAGCGCGACCACGTCACCGGCCTCGGTCAGGACGAGCGGGTTCACCTCGACGAGCGTGGCGTCCTCCTCGCGGTAGACGTCCCAGAGCCTCGTCAGCACGGCGGCGACCTTCGGGGCCACCGCGGCGTCGAAGCCGGCGGCCGCGACGATCTCGTCGGCCTTCGCGGCGTCGATGCCGGTCCGCGGGTCCACCGGGACCCGCGCCAGTGCCTCCGGGCGCTCGACCGCGAGCTGCTCGATCTCCATGCCGCCCTCGACGCTCGCCATGGCGAGGTACCGGCGCTCGGCGCGGTCGAGCAGCAGGGAGAAGTAGTACTCCTCCGCGATGCTCGCGCCCGCGGCGACCATGACGCGGTGCACGGTGTGGCCCTTGATGTCCATGCCGAGGATCTCGGCGGCTCGCGCCTCGGCCTCGTCCGCGGAGCGCGCGATCTTGACGCCGCCGGCCTTCCCGCGGCCACCGGTCTTCACCTGCGCCTTGACGACGACCACGCCCGTGGCGCCCTCGGCGGCCAGCAGGGTCTCGGCCGCGGCCCGCGCCTCGGCGGGCGTCGTCGCGACGATCCCTCCCAGGACGGGTACCCCGTGCCGCTCGAACATGTCACGTGCCTGGTACTCGAACAGGTCCACCTGCTGCGGTCCTTCCGTCGCCCTGCGTCCCGTGGCGGGATCCGGCTGCTCTGCCGCGGACGATGGTAGCCCCGCCCCGGCGGTTTATCTCTACGTCGAGATATGTGACCCGGGTCGCAGACCGGGGACGTCGGCGTCAAGCAGGGTTGACAGCGGAGCGCGCGTCAACCATCGTTGACACATGACCGAGGCACCCGACCCGACCGGCGCGCTCGCCGACGCCACCGCCGCCGACCCCGCCGCCGGCCTGCGCGCCGTCCGCTCCCTGCGCGCGCTCGCCGACCGGCTCGAGACGCTGCAGGTGCTCCGCGCACGCGAGCTCGGCTGGTCGTGGCAGGACATCGCCGACGCCCTGGGCGTGAGCCGCCAGGCCGTGCACCAGAAGCACCACCGCCGCACCACCTGACCCCGCCCGACGAGGAGGACGACATGTTCGAGAGGTTCACCACCGGCGCGCGGCAGGCCGTCGTCGCCGCGCAGGAGGTCGCGCGCGACCTCGGCGACCCGCAGATCTCCCCCGCGCACCTCCTGGTCGCGGTCGCCTCCTCGTCGGACCCGGCCGCGCAGGCGCTCGCCGCGCACGGCGCGGACCGGCAGGCCCTGCTCGACCGGTTCGACACCGACGGCCTCGACGCCTCGGCGCTCGCCGCGCTCGGCATCGACCTCGAGGCCGTCCGGCGCCGGGCCGACGCCGTCTTCGGCGCCGGTGCCCTCGAGCGCGCCGGCGGCCGACGCCGCGCCCCGTCCGGGCACGCGCCGTTCACGCGGGACGCGAAGAAGACGCTGGAGATCGCGCTGCGGGAGGCCGTCCGGCTGGGCCACCGCCGGATCGGGGCCGGGCACGTCCTGCTCGCGGTCATCCGGCTGGACCGGACCGACGGGCACCTGCTGCTGCGCCGGTGCGGGGTCGACCCGGCCGCGCTCGCCGCCGACGTCACGGCGCGCCTGGCGGACGAGGCCGCCGCCTGACGCGTCCCCCGGGCGGGTGACACGTCACCGCACGTCATCCGCCCGCGTCGGCTAGCGTGCCCTCGGACGTCGAGACACCCCGGGGGCGAGATGAGTTCGATCGACGAGACGCTGGCGCACCTGCGCCGGGCGGCGGCCTCGACTGCCGCGACGCTGGCGGCGGTCCGTGCCGCGGCGCCCGAGGAGACCACCGCGACCGACGACAGCGGTGCCGTCGCCGTCGCCGTCGACCGCCGCGGGCGCCCCGTGGGCGTGCGCGTCGCGGACGACTGGAACCGCCGCACGACGCCGGAGGAGCTGGGGCGCGCGGTGCTCGCGGCCGCCGGGGCCGCCACCGCCGACCTGGGTCGCGCGATGTCGGAGGCGCTGCGCGCGGACGCGGGCGCGGCGGCCGACGCGCTGCCGGCCGAGCCGGTCGCCGTGCCCGCGTTCGACGGCACCCCGCGGCCGCTCACCGAGCTCGCCGAGCTCGCCGTCGCGCAGCTCAGCGGGGCCGCGGCCGCGGAACCCGCCGCGCCGGCCACCGCGACCGGGTCGGCCGGCGCCCACGTGACCGTGACGCTCGCCGCGACCGGGCTCGTCGGCTGCGACGTCGACCCCCGCTGGGCCGCACCGCAGTCCGGCGTCGCGCTGTCGACGGCGGTCAACCAGGCGCTCGGTGAGGCGGCGCGGGCGCTGGTCGCCCTCGACGGGCGCCGGCAGGAGCAGGACACCGTGCTGGCGGAGGCGTTCGCGCACCTGCGCGCCCTCGCGCCGGCGACCACCGACGGGGAGGCGCGGGCATGAGCGAGATCGACGTCGTCACCAGCGCGCTGCGCTCGGAGGCGCAGACCTGGGACGCGGAGGCGGACGCCATCGGGCAGGTCGCCGCGTCCGTCGACGGGCTGCGGCTGAACTACCTGACCGCCGGCATCTTCGCCCTGGTGGTCGCCGACCACGAGGCCGCGGTGGACCAGGTCGCCGCGCGGTGCCGCGAGGGGGCGACCGCCATGCGCGACATCGCCACCGCGCTGCGGGCCAACGCCCAGGCCTACGACGACCGCGATGCCGACGTCGCCGACCACGTCGACGGCGCGTACTGACGAGGGGGACCGATGAGCGACTTCAGCACGGCCACGTTCCAGGCCACCATCGAGGGGCTCCAGACCGGGCTCTCGGACCTGTCCGGGCAGCTCGCGCGCGTCGGCCCGGCCGTCCGGTCCGCCACGTCGATCCCGCTGATGCCCGACTTCGTCAAGGACGGGCTGGTGTGGTGCGGCGAGAAGCTGCTGGAGATCGGGCAGGCGGTGCTCGACAAGATCGGCGAGCTGCTGCTCGGCGCGGCCGCGCCCGTGGCGTTCTTCTTCCGCGCGTCCGACTGGCACGAGAACGTCGGCGGCCCGGCGTCGGGCGTGGCGGCGTCGGTCAACCCGAACGCGCTGCGCGCCACCCGCGACTGGACCGGAGACGCAGCGACCTCCTACTCCCGCTCGGTCGCCGGGCAGACGACGGCGGCGGCCGCGATCCAGGGCGTCTCCTCCAGCATGGCGACGTCCCTGGTGACCTGCGCGGTCGCCGGCCTCGCGTTCTACGTCGCGATCGGCGTCATCCTGGTCAAGCTCATCGTCGCGACGATCGCGGCCATCGCGGCGCTCGGCTCCGTGGTGTTCTCCTGGGCGGGCGTGGGCATCATCATCGAGGAGGCCGCGGTGAACACCGGGCTCATCGTCGCCGCCGTGACCACCCTCGTCGCCGTGCTCGGCGCGCAGGGCAACGCGATCGTCCAGATCAAGGGTGCGGTGTCGTCCGGGGCCGCGTTCCCGGGCGGCGCGTGGCCGGAGGGTGCCGCGTGACCGGGCCGGCCGGTACGCCCGGCGTCCCGGACCCGCGCGGTCCGCTGTCCCCCGCGGCGCAGGAGCGTCGCCGCCGCACCGCGCTCGGCGTGACCGGCGGCGTCGGCGCCGTGGTGCTGCTCGCGATCGCCTGGGCGCTCGGGCGCAGCGTCGGTGCGGGTGCGGTCGTCGTGCTGCTCGGGCTGGTCGTGGTGATCGGCGTCCTGGCCGCGCTCCTCATCGGGTCGGACCGCCGGCGGCGCGCCGCGACCGCGCCGGCCGACCCGGCGCAGCGCGCCACCCCGTCGCTCGACCTCGACCGGGTCCGTGCGCGGCACGCGCAGGGCGGCACGGCCGCGGCGGTCCGCGAGGTCCGGCGCCAGGCGCCCTGGCTGAGCCTCGCGGAGGCCGCCGCGGTGGTGGAGCGGCTCGGCTGACGGCACCCCCGGCCGGCGGACCGGCCGGGGCCGCGCCCGGATCAGGCCGTCGGGACCGGGTAGCCCTCCGACGGCTGCACGACCACGAAGCCCGGGCCGTGGAACGCGTACTGGAACGCCTCACCGGTGCCGCCGCGCAGCATCGACGTCATGTTCATGCTCGACACGACGCCGGGCGTGAGGTTCGCCGACCAGCACACCGCCGCGTTCGGGTCCACGTAGGTCGGCTGCTGCGAGCAGTCGAGCACCATCGGCCGCCCGTGCGACGTGAGCGCGACCGTGCCCTGCCCCTGGATGAGCGTGTTGAACAGGCCGGCGGTCATCATCCCGGCGCCCTTGGTGCGGTGCAGGTCCCACTGCAGCCCGGCGTCGAAGGCGAGCAGCGACGCCCCGCCCACGCTGATCGCGTCACCCTCGAGCTGCAGCAGGAAGACGTCCTCCGCGGCGCGCGCGAAGAACACCTCCCCGGGGCCGGACACCCGCATCAGCGCCTGGTCGTCCGAGCTGACCGCGCGCTTGACGAACCGGGCGAGCGACCCGGACGACTCGTGGTGGAACTGCACCTGGCCCTGGTGGGCGACCATCGCCCCCTTCGCGGCGAGCACGTCCGGCCCGAGCGTGACCTTGAGCATCTTGGGGCTCTGGAGGGCGAACCGGTCGGCGGACTGGACCTCGGTGTGGGCCTGGTCGAAGAGGGGGCTGCGCATGCCCCCGATCATGCCGGAGCGCCGCGCCGCGCGTGGCCGGTCACGCACGGCGCGTCCGCACCGCCGCAGGTCAGAGCTTCGTGACCGGCGAGTAGCGCAGCAGCAGCCGCTTGGTGCCCTCGGTGCCGAAGTCCACCTTCGCCACCGCGTTCGGCCCGCCGCCCTCGATCGACACGACGGTCCCGAGGCCGTAGGCGTCGTGCGTGACCCGGTCCCCGACGGCGAGCGTGGGGATGTCGGCGTCCTTGCGCGGCGTCGCGGAGCCGAACGTGGCGCCGCCCGACCCCGGGGCCGGGCGCTCGCCGGCGCGCGAGGCCGCCGAGCTCTTCTTCCAGCTGGTCTGGGCGCCGGACCCGGTCCGCTCGCGGGAGCCGTGGCCGCCGCCCGAGGCGTACCCGGACCGCCCCCCGAGGAACCCGCCCGGGCCGCGCAGCCGGTCGTTCGACGACTCGCGGCGCCGCCAGTCGAGCAGCTCCTCCGGCAGGTCGTCGAGGAACCGGCTCGGCGGGAACTCGTTCGGCACGCCCCAGGCGGTCCGCACGGCGGCGCGGGAGATGTACAGCCGCTGCCGCGCCCGCGTCAGCCCCACGTACGCGAGCCGGCGCTCCTCGGCGAGCTGGTCCGTGTCCGCGAGCGACCGCATGTGCGGGAACGTCCCGTCCTCCATGCCGGTGAGGAACACGACCGGGAACTCCAGGCCCTTCGCGGTGTGCAGCGTCATGAGCGTGACCACGCCCTGGTCGGGCTTCGCCTCGTCGCCGCCGTCGTCGGACGGGATCTGGTCGGAGTCCGCGACCAGCGAGACGCGCTCCAGGAAGTCCGCGAGGTTCCCGTCCGGCTCGGACTGCTCGAACTCGCTCGCCACGGCGTGCAGCTCCGCGAGGTTCTCGACCCGGGTCTGGTCCTGCGGGTCCTCGCTGGCGCGCAGCTCGGCGAGGTAGCCCGACCGGTCGAGCGCCGCGCCCAGCACCTCGGACGGCCCGGCGCCGGACTCGTCGAGCGCCCGGAGGTCCGCCATCATCCCGGCGAACTGCCGCAGGCCGGTGACCGCGCGCGTCCCCAGGCCCGGGACCTCGTCGACGCGGTCGAGCGCCGCCCCGAACGAGATCCGCTCGCGCTCCGCGAAGCCCGCGACCATCGCCTCCGACCGGTCGCCCAGGCCGCGCTTCGGGACGTTGAGGATCCGGCGCAGGTTCACGTCGTCGTCGGGGTTCGCCACGGCCCGCAGGTACGCGACGGCGTCCTTGATCTCCCGCCGCTCGTAGAACCGGGTGCCGCCGACCACCTTGTAGGGCAGGCCGACGCGGATCAGCACCTCCTCCAGCGCCCGGGACTGCGCGTTGGCGCGGTAGAAGATCGCCACGTCGCCGGGCCGCACGCCGTCGGAGTCGCACAGGCGGTCGATCTCCTCCGCGACGAACCGGGCCTCCTCGTGCTCGTTGTCCGCGACGTAGGCGACGATCTTCGGGCCCGAGCCGGAGTCGGTCCACAGCCGCTTCGGCTTGCGGCCCGGGTTCTTGCTGATGACCGAGTTCGCGGCGGACAGGATGGTCTGCGTCGAGCGGTAGTTCTGCTCCAGCAGGATCGTCGTGGCGTCCGGGTAGTCCGCCTCGAACTCCATGATGTTGCGGATGCTCGCGCCGCGAAACGCGTAGATGGACTGGTCGGCGTCGCCGACGACCGTCAGCTCGCCGCGCGGCAGGTCGTCCCCGTCCGTCCCCGCGCCGGCGAGCTCGCGCACCAGCACGTACTGGGCGTGGTTGGTGTCCTGGTACTCGTCCACGAGCACGTGCCGGAACCGGCGGCGGTAGTGCTCCGCCACGGCCGGGAACGCCTGCAGCAGGTTGACGGTCGTCATGATGAGGTCGTCGAAGTCGAGCGCGTTCGCCTGCCGCAGCCGCTGCTGGTAGCGGGTGTAGACCTGCGCGAGCACCTGGTCGAAGTCGTTCCCCGACGACCCGCCCGAGGTCGAGGCGAACGACTCGGGGTCGACCAGCTCGTCCTTGAGGTTCGAGATCTTCGCGCCGAGGGCCTTGGGCGGGTAGCGCTTCGGGTCCAGGTCGAGCTCGCGCGCCACCAGGGTGAGCAGCCGCTGCGAGTCGGCGGCGTCGTAGATCGAGAACGACGAGCGCAGCCCGAGGGTCTGGGCCTCGCGGCGCAGGATGCGCACGCACGCCGAGTGGAACGTCGACACCCACATCGCCCGCGCCGACGGCCCGACCAGGGCGGCGACCCGCTCGCGCATCTCCGCGGCGGCCTTGTTGGTGAAGGTGATGGCGAGGATCTCCCCCGCGCGCGCCTGCCGGGTGGCCAGCAGGTGCGCGATGCGGTGCGTCAGCACCCGGGTCTTGCCGGAACCGGCCCCCGCGACGATGAGCAGCGGGCCGCCGTGGTGCAGCACCGCGGCGCGCTGCTGCGGGTTGAGCCCGACCAGCAGGGCGTCGGCGTCGACCGACGGGGCGCGGCTCCGGCCGCGGTCGCCGCCGTCCCCGGGGGCGTCGGCGTCGTCCCGGGCGTCGGCGCGCGGCGGCACGGCGGCGGGCAGCCGTCCGAGGTCGGCGAGGCCGGGCAGGGGCAGGTTCTCGAAGAGCGACGTCATGGCACGACCCAGCCTAGGCGCCCCCACCGACACCCGGGACCGCCCGGCCACCGCCCGCGGCGGTGCCCCGCGTCACGTCGCGAGCAGCCCCGCGACCCACGCCGCGGTGGCCACCAGCGCGCCGGCCAGCTCGACGAGGATCGTGAGCCCGGTCGCCCGCAGCGCCGCCAGCGTGGCGCGCCACGCCTGGTCGTGCGGGTGCCGCTCGAGGACGCGCTCGGCCAGGTAGACGCCGCCCACGAACCCCACGGGCAGTCCCACCACGGGGATGACGAAGAACCCGATCACCCCGAGCACGCCGCCCCACACCAGCACGCGGCTCCGGACGCCGGTGCGGACCAGGTAGCGCCCGGCCAGCAGGTACTTCACGGCACCCGCCGCCACCGTCGCCACGGCGGCCACGGCGAGGACCACCCAGGCGGTCGTGCCGCCCGTGACCACGGCCCACACCGCGACCGCGCCGAGCACCAGCAGCGCCCCGGGCAGCACCTGCACCACGACGCCGAACAGCCCGACGACGATCGCGAGGCCGACGAGGGCCTCGCCGAGCCCGCTCACGGGCGCGCCGCGCGGAGCCGCGCGGGCGTCACCGCCACAGGACTGCGACGAGCACGTTCAGCAGCGTCAGGCCGAGGGTCGCGCCGACGAGGCCGCGCGAGACGCGGTCGGGGCGCCGGGTCCCGAACCACACCAGGCCGGTCACGACGAGGGCGACCACCAGCTTGACGGCGATCTTCGCATTGTCCGGCGGCTCGAGGTCGCCGACCTCCGCGGCCCGCAGGCCGGTCATCACCACGCCGGTGACGAGTGCGGTCAGCGCGCCGTGCAGCGCCCCCTTCGGGAAGGCCGGCTGGCGGAGCGTGACGAGGCACCCTCCCAGCACGATCGCCCAGCCGACGAGGTGCAGCACGACCAGCAGGCCGTACACGGTGTCCATGGTTGGCGGTCCCCTGTCCTCGGTGACGTCGGTACGCCCCGAGCATCGCACGCGCGCTCCCCCGGGCCCGGCAGGGCGCGGCGGCGGGCCCGTGCGGGCCTCGTCACAGCAGCCGGCGCGCGGCCGCCCAGCGGGTGAGCTCGTGGCGGGAGGACAGCTGGAGCTTGCGCAGCACGGCGGACACGTGGGTCTCGACGGTCTTGATGGAGATGAACAGCTCGCCGGCGACCTCGCGGTACGAGTACCCGCGGGCGATGAGCCGCATGACCTCCCGCTCGCGCGCGGACAGCCGGTCGAGCTCGTCGTCGCCGGTCGCGACGTCGCCCGCGGCGGCGCCGAACGCGTCCAGCACGAAGCCGGCCAGCCGCGGCGAGAAGACCGCGTCGCCGCCCGCCACGCGCAGCACCGCGTCGCACAGGTCCGGCCCCGAGATCGCCTTCGTCACGTAGCCGCGCGCCCCGGCGCGGATGACCGCCACGACGTCCTCCGCGGCGTCCGAGACCGACAGGGCGAGGAACCGCGTGCCGCCGAGCAGGTCCGTGCACGCGCGGATCACCTCCGCACCGCCGCCGCCGTCGCCGCCGGGCAGGTGCACGTCGAGGAGCACCACCGGCGGGCGCGTCGCGTGCACCACCTGGACCGCCTCGTCGACCGTCGCGGCCTCGCCGACGACGCGCACGCGCCCGTCCAGCGAGGCGCGCACGCCCGCGCGGAACATCAGGTGGTCGTCGACCAGCACCACGTCGACCGGAGCGTCGTTCATGCCTGCATCGTCCTCTCGTCGTCGCCGTCCGCGGCCCGGTCCGGCCCCGTGGCGTCGGGGACCGTCCCCGGGGCCTCCGGGGCGGCGCCCAGCACCGGCACCCGCAGCCGCACCTCCGTGCCGCCGCCCTCCTTGCACACCACCGACGCCCGCCCGCCGCGGCGCCGCACCCTGCCGAGGATGGACTCGCGGACGCCGAAGCGGTCCGGCGGCACGGCGTCCGGGTCGAACCCGTCGCCGCGGTCCCGGACGAACACCTCGACCTCCTCGGGCCCGGCCTCCAGGTAGAGCGAGACGGGCGGGCGGCCGTGGCGCACGGCGTTCAGCAGCGCCTCGCGGGTGGCCTGCAGCAGGGCGTCGGTGTTCGCGTCGGGCTCGGTGTCGCCCACCACGACGGTCTCGATCGTCACCGCCTCGCCGTCGGGCCCGGTGCGCGTGTCCTCGATCTCGGCGACGATCGCCGCGAGCGCGCCCGCGACCGACGTCCCGGGGGCGGGCCGGTCGTCGTACAACCACGCCCGCAGCTCGCGCTCCTGGGCGCGGGCCATCCGCGCGACCTCGGTGGGGTCGTCGGCCCGGGACCGGATCAGGGCGAGCGTCTGGAGCACGGAGTCGTGCAGGTGCGCGGCGATGTCCGCCCGCTCCGACTCCCGCGCCCGGGCGGCCCGCTCGTCCCCGAGCTCCCGCACCAGCCGCAGCCACCAGGGCGCGAGGACCAGCGCGACGCCGCCGAGCACCGCCACCGCGGCGACGGTCGACTGCACGAGCGCGCCGGGCGGCGCGTCCTGCCCGACGAGCAGCAGCACGCCCACGCCCGCGATCACCAGGCCGCCGGCGAGCCGGAGCCCGCTGACCGGGCGCCGCGAACCCGAGCGCCGCTCCCGCTGCACCGCGTCGAGCTGGCTCCACGCGAGGGCCGCCCCGGCGACGAGCAGCAGCACCGGGACGACCCACGTGCTCAGCTCCCTGACACCCGTGCGGGTCAGGAGCATGGCCGCGGCGCCCGCGAGCAGCGCGACGCCGACCGCGATCTCCGTCCAGGGCAGCCGGCGCAGCCGCTCGACCGGGTCGGCCTGCTGGGGGCGCGCGAGCCGCTGGAGGCTCGCCGGCCGCTCGGCGCCCGCCACCGCCAGGGGGTCGCCCACGGGGACGGTCACCCACCAGAACACGTACAGCAGCACGCCGACGCCGCCGACGGGCGTCAGCAGCACGAACAGCAGCCGCACGAGCCGCACCGGCAGGTCGAGGTGCAGCGCGAGGCCGGCCGCGACGCCGCCGACCACGCGGCCGCGGTCCGGGCGGCGCAGCGGCAGGCGCTGACGGGGCTCCATGCAGAGATCGTCACACGTCCGGACCGCGCCGCGGGGTCCTCAGGGCCCAGGATCAGGGGCCGCGGCGCGTCTTTCAGGGGCGGCTCAGGGGGGTTCCCGATGCCCCGGCACCGCGCCCCCGGCGAGGATCGGGACATGACGAACGACAGCGCCGGCCGCGGGCCCGGCCCCGTGCCCCCGGCACCGCCCGCACCCGGAGGCCCCAACGGGTTCTTCGCCGCGATCCGCCGGACCGGGCTGGTCCGCTCGCAGGACCGCTGGGTCGGCGGCGTCGCCGGTGGGCTCGCGTCCCGGTTCGGCCTCGACCCCCTGCTCGTCCGCGGGCTCGTCGGGGTGACCCTGCTCATGGGATTCGGCTTCGTGCTCTACGGCATCGCGTGGGCGCTGCTGCCGGAGCAGGCCGACGGCCGCATCCACCTCGAGGAGACCATCCGCGGCAGCTTCGACGTCGCGCTGCTCGGCGCGATCGCCCTGGTGGTCGTCGGCCTGTCGTGGGGCGACCGCTGGTTCAGCTGGGGCCCCTGGGGGACCGGCTGGCTCGGCGCCTTCGCCTGGGCGGCGGCGGTGGTCGTCGGGATCGTGATCGTCGCCAGCGCCGTCCGCCAGCGCAAGGACCGCCACCCGGGACCGCCCGCGTGGCAGCCCCCGTCCCAGGAAGGACACACCCCCATGACCAGCACCAGCCCGGCCGGCACCCCCGCCGGACCCCCGGCGGGCGCGCCCGTCCCGCCGGCCGCCGGTGGCCGCGGCCCGGCACCCGCGTCGGCCCCGGCGTGGTCGGCGCCGCCCGCGTGGGCCG
>NZ_JBCLVN010000082.1:0-13887 GCF_039548315.1 Cellulomonas olei | reverse complement strand
CAGCGCCGCCGCGAGCGCGTCCAGCGCGTCGGCGTCCTCGCGCAGCAGCTCCGCCGAGCGCGCGAGCGCCGCCGCGACGCCGGGGCCGAGCTCGCGCTCCAGCACCGGCATCACGTGGGCCCGCACCCGGGACCGCCGGGGGTCGCCGGGCGCCGCGCCGGCGTTCGTGGGGTCGTGCCAGGGGTCGAGGCCGAGCGCCGCGCACGCCGCGACGGTCTGCGCCCGCGTCACGGCCAGCAGCGGCCGGCGCAGCAGCCCGCGCACGGGCGCCATCCCGGCGAGCGACCGCGCCCCGGAGCCGCGCGCCAGCCCGAGCAGCACGCCCTCGGCCTGGTCGTCCCGGGTGTGCCCGAGCAGGACGGCCGCCGCGCCGAGCCGCCCGGCCGCGGACTCCAGGGCGCCGGTGCGTGCCGCACGCGCGGCGGCCTCGGGGCCGCCGGGTCCGGTGACGTCGACCGCGACGACCTCCACCGGGTCGAGCCCCAGCCGCCGGCAGGCCGCGGCGGCGCGCGACGCGACGTCGGCGCTCCCGGGCTGGAGCCCGTGGTCGACCACCACGGCGCCCGCCCGCAGGCGCCCGCGCCCGCCCGCCGTCGCGACGAACGCGGTGGCCGCCGCCAGCGCGAGCGAGTCGGGGCCGCCGGAGCACGCGACGAGCACCCGCGCGCCGTCGGGCAGGTCCGCGACGGACGCGGCGACGGCCGACCGGGTGGCGGCGACCGCCGGGTGGGGGCCGGCCACGTCAGCCGTGCACCCGCCGCACCCAGGCGGCGGGGTCCGCGATCTCCGCCGCCGTGGGGAGGGCCTGCGCGCCGGTCCACACGGCGTTCAGACCGTCGGTCCCGACGCTGCGGCGCACGGCCCGCACGAACGCGGCGCCGTCCCGGTACTGCGCGAGCTTGACGTCCATGCCGAGCAGCGCCCGCAGCACGCGGCGCATCGCGGCGGTGCCGGGTGCCCCCGAGCGGCGCGCCTCGAACCGGCGCCGGATCCGCCGCACGGACGGGACCGCGCCGCGCCCCGCCGCGTCCATCGTCACGTCGGCGTGGCCCTCGAGCAGCGCCATCACGGCACCGACCTCGTCGACGACGCCACGCTGCCGCGGATCGAGCAGGTCGAGCACCGACCTGCCGCCCCCGGCACGGTCGCGGGACGTCCCGGGCCGCCGGCGGGGCGGGCGCTCGTCGTCCTCGAGCAGCGCCGCCACCCGTGCCGCGAGGTGGTCCGTCAGCCAGGGCGCCGCGGCGAACTGGAGCGCGTGGGTCTGCTCGTGCAGCGTCACCCAGAGCCGGAAGTCCGCCGGGTCCAGCCGGAGCGCGCGCTCGACGGCCAGCACGTTCGGCGCGACGAGCAGCAGCGTCCCGGGCGGGTGCCACGGGTCGTACTGCCCGAGCACCGAGCCGGAGAGCAGGCCCAGCACGGCCGCGACCTGCCCGGCCCCGGCGGTCGCGCGGACGCCCTGGGCGGCGGGGACGCCGGCGCGCTCCGCCAGGGACCGCAGCGACCGGACGTTCGCCCGGGCCCACGACGCCCGGTCGACCACGCGCACGTCGTGCACGAGGTCCGCGGCCGGTGCCGCCGGGACGAGCCGCGTCAGGCGGGCGACGTGCGCGCCGGCCACGGGTGCGGCCGCCCGCAGCGCGGCGACGACGTCCTCGCGCTCGGCCCGCGTCGCCTCCGGCCCGGTCCGCACCGCGCGGGCGGCGAGCCGGGCGGCCAGGTCCCAGTCGACGGCGGGCTGCACCGCACCACGGTAACCACCCGCGGCGCCGGGCCGCGGGGTCATCCCCGGCAGCCGCACCCCGCGAGCCCGTCGACGAAGCCGTCGAGCGCGGCGCGCGGCTGCTCCTGCCCGACCGCCCCGGTCCGGTCGGCCATGAGGACGAACAGCAGCAGGCGGCCGTCGGCGTCCAGCACCGTCCCGGCGAGCGACGTGACGTTCTTCAGGCTGCCCGTCTTCGCGCGGACGAGGCCCGTCGCGGCGCCGTCGGCGAACCGGTGGGTGAGCGTCCCGGTGAGGCCGCCGACCGGCATCCCGGTGCCCACCTCGCGCAGCTCGGGGTGGGCGGGGTCGATGACGAGCTCGAGCAGCCCGAGGAGCATCCGGGGCGGCAGCGCGGAGCCCTCCGCGAGGCCGGACGCGTCCGCGAGCACCGCGCCGGACGTGTCCACGCCGAGCGCCGACGCAGTGCGGAGCACGGCCTTCGTGGCGCCCTCGAACGAGCCGGGCAGCCCGAGCTCGACGGCCACCATGCGCGCGACGACCTCGGTGATCGTGTTGTCCGACGTGTCGAGGAAGTACTGCGCCACCTCGGCGACGGGGGCGGACTCGACCGTGCCGAGCACGTCACCGGTCGCGGGGGCGTCCACCCACGTCACGTCACCGGTGACCGTGATCCCGGCGTCGGCGAGCCGCTGCGCGAAGACGCGGCCGGCGTGCAGGGCCGGGTCCGGGTAGCGGGGCGGGTACTCGCCCTCGGACATCTTCGCGACGTCGACGGCCAGCGGGGCGACGGGCGCGACGTAGCCCATGGACACGTCCGCCTCGTCCCACCCCGGGGCGAGCTCCGGGCCGGAGAACAGCGTCGTGTCGAGCGCGACCGTGGCGCTGTCCCGGCCGGCGAGGCGGAGCTTCGCAGCCACCTGGTCGGCCAGGTCGGCCAGCCCGGCGCGGCCGTTCACGGCGTCCGGGTCGCCCTTCCCGGCCGCGAGCATCATGTCGCCGCCGCCGGTCAGCACCACGAGGTCGCCCGGCCCCTGGCGCACGGTGGTGTCGAACGTGCGGTCCGGCCCGAGCTCGGTGAGGGCCGCGACGCCGGTGACCAGCTTGGCGGTCGAGGCGGGCGTGCGGGCCCCTCCCGGGCGGTGCTCGGCGAGCACCTCGCCCGTGAGCGCGTCCGCCACCACCGCGCCGACCGAGGGGCCGAGGCGCGGGTCGGAGGCGAGCCCGTCGAGCATGCCCTGCACGGTGGCCGACTCCGGCAGCGGGGCCGCCGCGTCCAGGTCCGCCAGCACCTGCGCGCCCGTGGCCGGCGCACCGGCCGCAGGCGCGGTCGGGAACGGGGCCGCGGGGGCGACCTCGGGGGCCAGCGTCACCACCCCGGGCACCACGTCGTACGCGTCGGCGGTGGCGTAGGCACCGCCCGCGATCAGCACCACGAGCGCCGCCGTGCCGACCGTCCTCCCCGCCCGTGCCACCGGCCCGTCCGCCTCCCGTCGACCACCGTCCGCGCCGCGGGTGGATCCCCGCCGTCCGTGCGTCACACTAGGGGACTGAAGTGCGACGGACCGCCACCTGGGACCGTCGTCGTGATCAGCTGCCCGTCGCGGCCGGCCAGGGGGCCGGCCGGGCGGCGACGAAGGAGCGGGTGTGGAGTTCGACGTCACGATCGAGATCCCGAAGGGCCAGCGCAACAAGTACGAGGTGGACCACGCGACCGGCCGCATCCGGCTGGACCGCATGCTGTTCACCTCGACGCGCTACCCCGACGACTACGGCTTCATCGACGGCACGCTCGGCGAGGACGGGGACCCGCTCGACGCCCTCGTCCTGCTCGAGGAGCCGACCTTCCCCGGCTGCCTGATCCGCTGCCGCGCGCTCGGCATGTTCCGCATGCGCGACGAGGCGGGCGGCGACGACAAGGTGCTGTGCGTCCCGACGGGCGACCAGCGGGCCGCGTGGCGGCAGGACATCGACGACGTGTCCGACTTCCACCGCCTGGAGATCCAGCACTTCTTCGAGGTCTACAAGGACCTCGAGCCCGGCAAGTCCGTCGAGGGCGCCCACTGGGTCGGCCGCGCCGAGGCCGAGGCCGAGATCGAGCGCTCGCGCCAGCGGGCGATCGACGCGGGGTACGACCAGCACTGAGCAGGCGGGAGGCCCGGCACCCTGGGGTGCCGGGCCTCAGCCGTGCGCGGGTCCCCGGCGCCCGGGGAGGCGGGACGTCAGGGGCGGCCGGCGTACGCCATCGACGACGCGTACCGCATCGGGGAGATCTGCACGGTCTTGCCCGGGCGCGGGGCCTCGATGATCTGGCCGCCGCCGATGTACATGGCGACGTGGTAGATCGAGGACGCGTCGTTCGGGTCCGAGCCCCAGAACACCAGGTCACCCGGCCGGAGCTGGTCGTACGAGATCTTCTTGACCTGCCGGTACTGGTCGCGCGACGTGCGGTTGAGGCTCACGCCGCCCGCGGCCCAGGCGCCCTGCGTGAGGCCGGAGCAGTCGTAGCCGCTCGGGCCGGTGCCGCCCCACTGGTAGGGCACGCCGAGCCGGGCCCGGGCCCAGGCGATCGCGGCCTCGGCGCCGGACGTGGTGCCGGCGGACGACCCGCCGCCGGCGGGCGGCGTCGCGGGCGTGCTCGGCTGGCTCGGTGTCGTGGGCCGGGTCGGGGTCGACGGGGCGCTCGGGTTCGCGGGCGTCGACGGCGTGCTGGGCGTCGACGGGGTGCTCGGGGTCGACGGCGTGCTCGGGGTCGACGGGGCGGCGGTGCCGCCGCCGGTACCCGCACCGTCCGTCCCGCCGCCGGTGCCGCCGGACGCCGGCGGGGCGCTCGGCTCCTCGGTGCGCTCGGCGCGCGCCGCGGCCTCCTCGCGCTCGCGGCGCTCCGCGTCGATCTGGTCCTGGCGCGCCTGCTCGACCTCGGCGCTGGTGTTGCGGGCCGCCGCGAGCTGCACGATGAGCGACTGCCGCTCGGTCTGCGCGGCGGCGACCTGCGTGTCGGCGTCCGTCTGCGCCTGCTCGGCGGCGTCGAGCGCCTGCTGCGCGTCGGCGGCGGCGGACTCCTGGGCGGCCTCGGCCTGCTCGGCCGCGCGCTGGAGGGTGTCGGCGACCTGCTGCGCGGCGAGGTAGGTCTGCACCGCCTGGTCGGCCTTGTCGCTGACGTGCGAGAGCGCCTCGTTGCGGGACACGACGTCCTGGAACCCGTCGGCCGACAGCAGCGACTGCACGGTGTCCATCGACCCGCCGGACCGCGCGGCCTCGCGGGCGATCGCGACCAGGGTCGAGCGCGCCGAGGCGAACTGCTCGCGCGCCTGGTCGTACTGCTCGGCGGCGCGCGCGGCGTCCTGCTGGGCGGAGGCGAGGTCGGCCTGGGCCTGGGCGTAGGTCTCGCCGGCCTGCTGGACCGCGACCTGCGCGGCCTGCGCGCGGGTGCTGAGCTCGGCGAGCCGCACCTCCATGTCGGCGACGGCGCCCGCGGCGCTCGTCACGGCGCGCCGGGCGTCGCGCACGTCCTGGTCGCTGACGTCGGGGTCGGCGACCGCGGCACCGCCGGCGGGCAGGAGCAGCAGCGCCGCGGCGACCGCCGCGGTGGCGGCGCGGGCCAGCCGCACCCGTCCTGTCGTCCGCACGTCGTCCGCCTCTCGTCGTCCACGCCTCCCGCGCCCCGGGAGGGCGGGTCCGATCCGGGGCGCCACCGTCCGGCGCGCCCCGCGGGAACGCTACCGGCTGGATTCACAGAAGTGAACACCAGTCACACCGTTCACACGAGTCACATCGGCGTGGTTCGGGACGAACCGGACACCCCAGGGGCACGATCACCCGCTCGGAGCACGCAGGCGCCTCACCAGCGGCATCACGGGACGGGCGGCGGCCCCGCCGCACGGCCCCCGCATCCACCACGCGGACGCCTGTCTCGGAGTGTGAGACACCTGTTCCGCAGGCGCCCCGCCGCTCCGTACTGTGGCGCCATGTCCCGCCGAATGTGTCGCTGACCAGCGCACGCTCGGCTGTGCCCGCAGACCGGTCCACCGGCCCGCGGCCCCGGCTCCCCCGCTGACGCGACACCGACCGTCGCACCGGGGCAGCCGCACACCGGCACCCCCGGCCCGGACCCTCTCCTGGCACGACGCGCGTGCGCCGCCGTCCCCCCGCCCCACCAGCCCACCCAGCCAGGAGCCCCGCCATGAGCCAGCCCCAGTGGTCGTTCGAGACCCGCCAGATCCACGCCGGCCAGACGCCCGACGCCGCCACCGGCGCCCGCGCCCTGCCGATCTACCAGACCACGTCCTACGTCTTCCCCGACGCGGGCGTGGCGGCCGACCGGTTCGCCCTCAAGGACCTCGGCCCGATCTACACCCGCATCGGCAACCCGACGGTCCAGGCCGTCGAGGACCGGATCGCCTCGCTCGAGGGCGGCGTCGGCGCGCTGCTGCTCGCCTCCGGCCAGGCCGCCGAGACCTACGCGATCCTCAACATCGCCGAGGCCGGCAGCCACATCGTCGCCAGCCCGTCCCTGTACGGCGGCACCTACAACCTGCTGCACCACACGCTGCCCCGCTTCGGCATCGAGACGACGTTCGTCACCGACCCGCACGACCCGCAGGCCTGGCGCGACGCCGTGCGCCCGAACACCAAGGCGTTCTACGCCGAGACGGTGCCGAACCCGAAGCAGGACGTGCTCGACATCGAGACCGTCGCCGGCATCGCCCACGACTCCGGCGTCCCCCTCATCGTCGACAACACCGTCGCGACCCCGTACCTGATCCGGCCGCTGGAGTGGGGCGCGGACGTCGTCGTGCACTCCGCCACCAAGTACCTCGGGGGTCACGGGACCGCGATCGGCGGCGTGATCGTCGACGGCGGCACGTTCGACTACGGCACCGACCCGGAGCGCTACCCCTCGTTCAACCAGCCCGACCCGTCGTACGACGGCCTGGTGTTCGCCCGGGACCTCGGCAAGGACGGCGCCTTCGGCGTCAACCTCTCCTACGTCCTGCGCGCGCGGGTCCAGCTGCTGCGCGACCTCGGCGCGGCGATCAGCCCGTTCAACGCGTTCCTCATCGCGCAGGGCCTCGAGACGCTGTCGCTGCGCGTCGAGCGGCACGTCGCGAACGCCCAGAAGGTCGCCGAGTGGCTGGAGGCGCGCGACGACGTGCTCTCCGTGACGTACGCCGGCCTGCCGTCCCACCCCCAGTACGAGCTCGGCCGCAAGTACGGGCCGCGCGGCACGGGCGCGGTGCTGGCGTTCGAGATCGCCGGCGGGGCCGAGGCCGGGCAGGCGTTCGTCTCCGCGCTGGAGCTCCACTCCAACGTCGCGAACATCGGCGACGTGCGCTCGCTGGTCATCCACCCCGCGTCGACCACCCACAGCCAGCTCACGCCCGAGGAGCAGGCGCTGTCCGGCGTCACGCCGGGCCTGGTCCGGCTCGCCGTCGGCCTGGAGGGGATCGAGGACATCCTCGCCGACCTCGACGCCGGGTTCCGCGCCGCCAAGGGGGCCTGAGCACCGCCGTGACCTCCGCCACCACCCGTCCGACGGGCGCCGTGACCCCCACGGCGCCCGTCGGCGCGCCCGCGTCAGGACGGTCCGACGTGCCCGAGCACCGCACCACCCGCCAGCCCCGCCGCCGCGCCCTGCCCGACGGCCCGCCGCGCGCGTCGTCCGCCTGGCGCGAGGGGGACCCCGTCGGCCGTCGGCAGTTCGCCGACCTCGGCCCGCTCGACCTCGAGGCCGGCGGCCGCCTGCCGGGCGTCCGGCTCGCGTACGAGACCTGGGGAACCCTCGCGCCCGACAGCTCGAACGCGGTGCTCGTGCTGCACGCCCTGACCGGCGACTCGCACGTGACGGGCCCGGCCGGGCCGGGCCACCCGACCCCGGGCTGGTGGTCGACGCTCGTGGGCCCCGGGGCGCCGATCGACACGGACCGCTGGTTCGTCGTCGCGCCGAACGTCCTCGGCGGCTGCCAGGGCAGCACCGGGCCGGCCACCGCGGCCCCGGACGGCCGGCCGTGGGGCAGCCGGTTCCCGCACCTGACGGTCCGGGACCAGGTGGCCGCGGAGGTCCGGCTCGCCGACGCGCTCGGCGTCGGGTCGTGGGCGCTCGTCGTCGGCGCCTCGATGGGCGGCCAGCGCGCGCTCGAGTGGGCCGTCACCGCGCCGTCCCGGGTGCGGGGGCTCGCCGCGATCGCGACGACCGCGCAGACCTCCGGCGACCAGATCGCCTCGTTCCACACCCAGCTCGCCGCGCTCGCCGCCGACCCGCGGTTCCGCGGCGGGGACTACTACGACGCGCCCGACGGGGAGGGGCCGCACGTGGGTCTCGGCCTCGCGCGGCAGATCGCCCACCAGACGTACCGCAGCGCCACCGAGCTCGACCAGCGCTTCGGCCGGATCCCGCAGGGCGGCGAGGAGCCGCTCGAGGGCGGGCGGTTCGCGGTGCAGTCCTACCTCGACCACCACGGCGACAAGCTCGCCCGCCGGTTCGACGCGAACACGTACGCCGTGCTGACGCGCTCGATGATCACGCACGACCTCGGCCGCGACCGCGGCGGCGTCGAGGCGGCGCTCGCGACCGTCACCGCCCGCACGCTCGTCGTCGCCGTGGACTCCGACCGGCTGTTCCTGCCCGAGCAGTCCGCCCGCATCGCCGCCGGCATCCCCGGCTCCGGCCCGGTCCGCACGCTGCACACCCCGTACGGCCACGACGGGTTCCTCATCGAGCACGACCAGCTCGGCCCGCTCGTGCGCGCGCACCTGGAGGGCTGAGCCGGCGGCGCACCGGCCGTGGCACCCTGTGCCCATGGCAGCCACCAGGACCGGGGACGTCACCGAGCGCGAGGCCGTGCTGCGCCGGCAGTGGGACACGCTGCGCGCCTGGGTCGGGGACGTGGTCGCGGCGGGCGACGGCGGCGCCCCGAGCATCCTCGACGGCTGGACGGTCGCGGACCTCGTCGCGCACCTCGGCCGGGCGATGGGCGCGCTGACCGCCTGCGAGCCCGCGCCCCCGGGGACCGTCCCGCTGACGCTCGGCGAGTACCTCGGCACGTACGCGGGCCGCGCCGCGGACATCGACCGGGTCACGCGCGAGCTCGCCGCGCAGATCGCCGACGACCCGCTGCGGCACGTCGACGACCTGGTGCGCGAGGCGCTGCGCCACGTCACCGACCTCGGCCCCGCCGACCAGGTGGTGCAGGCGCGCCGGGGACCCGTGCTGCTGTCCACGATGCTCACGTCCCGGATCACCGAGCTCGTGGTGCACGCGGACGACCTCCAGCGGTCCCTCGCACGCACCCGGGGCGCCGCGCCGGGCTCGCGCGCCGAGCTCGGCGACGGCGTCGGGCCGCTCCCCGGCGTGCCCGGAGGTCTGGGACCGGCCGGCGGCCTCGGCGACGGCGTCACCTCCGGGGGGCCGCTCGACGGCGACGCCCTCGACCTCGTCGCGCAGGAGCTCCTGGCCATCGTGCGCGCCCGCGGCGGCTGGGACCTGGAGGTGGTGCGCCCGCTGACCTGGGTGCGCCTCGCGGCCGGCCGGGTCCCGTACGACGTGGACGTGCTCGCGTCCGCCCTCGCGCCGCGGTTCCCCTCGGACGCGGTCCCGGACCTGGGACGCATGCTCCCGCTGCTCTGACCCCCCGCGCACCCGCTCCCGCACGCCCGGACCCGCGCACGCACGGTCCCGACCCGCGCACGCACGGCCCGCGCGCCCGCCCAGCCCAGCCCCGCCCAGCCCCGCCCAGCCCAGCCCAGCCCAGCCCCCAGCCACGCTCGCCGAGGTACCAGGACACGCCGAGCGGCCACGCGGATCCCGGGCGTGTCCTGGCTTCTCGGCGGCGGGGCGGCCGGACCGGGCGGGATCGCGCCCGCGCGGGCCCGCGGGCGTGGTTAGGTGGGGGGCGTGCTCGCTGCCTACGTCAACCGGTTCGCGCCCGAGGAGCCGCTCGCCGGCCTGGTCGTCGGGGACCTGCCCGCACCGGAGCCCCGCACGCACTGGACCACGGTGGACGTCCGGGCGGCCGCGCTCAACCAGCACGACCTGTGGTCGCTGCGCGGCGTCGGGCTGCGGGCCGAGCAGCTGCCGATGGTGCTCGGCACCGACGCGGCGGGCGTGACGGCGGACGGCCGCGAGGTCGTGGTGCACGCGGTGGTCGGCGGCGACTCCGGCCACGGCGTCGGGCCCGACGAGCCCCGCTCCCTGCTGTCCGAGCGCTACCCCGGGACCCTCGCCGAGCAGGTCGCGGTCCCCACCTGGAACCTCGTGCCGAAGCCCGCGGAGCTGTCCTGGGCCGAGGCCGCGTGCGTGCCCACGGCGTGGCTGACCGCGTACCGGATGCTGTTCCGCACCGGTGGCGCCCAGCCCGGCCAGCGCGTGCTCGTGCAGGGCGCCGGGGGCGGCGTCGCGACGGCCGCGGTCCGGCTGGCGTCCGCCGCGGGGCTGGAGGTCTGGGTGACGAGCCGCGACGCCTCCCGGCGCGAGCGGGCGCTGACGCTCGGCGCCGCCGGGGCCGTGGCGCCCGGGGAGCGGCTGCCCGCCCGCGTCGACCTCGTGATCGAGACCGTCGGCGCGGCGACCTGGTCGCACTCGGTCCGCTCGGTGCGTCCCGGCGGGACGATCGTGGTGGCCGGCGCGACCACCGGGGACCCCGCGGCGATGGAGATCCAGCGGCTGTTCTTCCTGGAGATCGCGGTGCTCGGCGCCACCATGGGCTCCCGCCAGGACCTCGAGCAGCTGCTGGGGTTCCTCGCCCGCACCGGCATCCGGCCCGTCGTGGACTCGACCGTCCCGCTGGCCCGGGTCGGCGAGGGGCTGGCACGCTTGGCACGCGGCGAGCAGTTCGGGAAGGTCGTCGCGGAGGTCTGAGGCACCGGGCCGCGCGCCCGCGACGGAGGAGGGCGCATGGCGGGTCGCTGGCAGCCGGACGTCCTGGGCGACGGCTACCGCGTGCGGACCCTGGAGCTCGTGCCCGACGACGAGGGCGAGGTCGTCGCCAGCCTCGTGCGGTACGCGCCCCCGACGCCGGAGCCGGTGCGCCCGTCCCGTGCGGTGCTGTACCTGCACGGGTGGTCCGACTACTTCTTCCAGACCGGGCTCGCCGAGTTCTGGCACGCGCAGGGCGCCGCGTTCTACGCCCTCGACCTGCGCAAGTACGGCCGCAGCCTGCGCCCGCACCAGACGCCCGGCTACGTCGACGACCTGCGGACCTACGACGAGGACATCGAGGCCGCCCTCGAGCAGGTGCACCGCGACCTCGGCCGGTTCGCGCGTGTGATGCTCATGGGCCACTCGACCGGCGGTCTCATCAGCGTCCTGTGGGCGAACCGGCACCCGGGCCGGTTCCACGGCCTCGTCCTCAACAGCCCGTGGCTGGAGCTCCAGGGCGCGGCCGTCGCCCGGCACGTCAGCGCCCCCGCGATCGCGCGCCTGGCGCGCCTGCAGCCCAAGGCACCGCTGCCGAACATCGACCCCGGGTACTACGCACGCACGCTGCGGAGCGCCGACGGGGGCGAGTGGACGTACGAGGACGCGTGGCGCCCGGCCCGGTCGTTCCCCGTCCGGCCGGGGTGGCTCGCGGCGATCCTCGACGGTCACGCGGAGGTCGCGCGGGGGCTGCACATCCGGCGGCCGGTGCTGATGCTCGCGTCGGACCGCACGGTCATCAGCCCGCGGTGGAGCGAGGACATGCGCGCCGCCGACGTGGTGCTCGACGTGGAGCTGCTGGCGCGGCGCGCCGTCCAGCTCGGGCCGGTCGTGTCCGTGGTGCGGATCGCCGGCGGGCTGCACGACCTCACGCTGTCACCGGCCCCGGTCCGGGCGCGGCTGTACGCCGAGATCAGCCGGTGGACGGCGGCCTACGGCTGGTCCTGACCGCCGCGCGCGTCAGCGGACGCCGACCGCCTCGCCCAGCGTGGGGCCGTCCTCGCCGAACCGCCAGACGCGCCAGCCGTCCGTCGGGGACTCGAGGTCGGCCGCGACCGTCGCCGCGTCGTCCGGGTCGGCGTGCACGCTGCCACCCGGCAGCTCGATGAGGCCGTCGGCGCGCAGCGTCGCGGTGAGGCGCTGGCCGCGGCGCACGCGGTGCCACACGAGCTCCAGCGCCGACCGCTCGGCGGCCGCGAGCGCGGCGAGCTCGGGCAGCGGGCGGTGGTCGACCTCGCCGCGGTGCTGCGGTCCCCCGTCCGGCGGCACGGGCGGCATGAGCGTGGTCTCGTCGCTGCGCGGCGACGACGGTGCGGGCCAGGGCGTCGGCGGGCCGGCGGGCGCCGGGGCGGCCGGGGCGGTGGCGTCCCGCTGCGCGTCGGGCTCCCCCGCGGCGGCGTGCCGTCGCGGACCGGGGCCGTCGGCGGCGTCGGTGCCGTCGGCGGCGACGGACGGGGTCGGCGCGGCGTCGGCCGGCGCCGGGACCACCGGGGTGGGGTCCGTGACCGCGGCCGACGGCGGCGGCGCGACCTGCACCGCACCGGTGCGCGGGCCGGGCTCCACCGCGCGCCGGACGCCCGCGGTGGACGAGCGCAGCGGCGACACGTCGACGTAGCGACGCCCGCCCGGACCCTGGGTCACGCCCATCCGCAGCACCTCGACGTGCAGGCCGGCGGTGACGAAGTCGACGGCGTCCAGCAGCCCGCCGGTCACGTCCGCGCACACGACGACGAGGCGCACGCCCGCCGCGGTGTCGCGGCTCGCGAGGATCGGGGAGCGGTCGCGGAACACGGCGAGGTCGGCCTCGAACGACTCCGCGCCGCCGGCGTACATCCGCGCGAGGTCCGACCGGCTCAGGCGCGCGGCGCCGCCCGCGTGCCGCAGCGCGCGCACCAGCGCCGCCTCGTCGAGCAGCTGCACGACCTCGACGACCACGGGGCGCGCGGAGGCGTCGAGCGCCAGCAGGTGCGGGCCGCCGGGGCCGCCCTCGCGCACGGGGAGCACCTGCTCGCCCAGCAGCGCGGAGACGTGGTCGGTGACGAGGGCCGAGGAGTCGGCGTCGAACGAGTCGGAGCGGGGTCGCATCGGCTGGACGAGACTGCTGCGGCCGCCGTCGAGCTCGAAGATCGCCATCAGTACGCTGCTTCCCTTCCTGCGTCCGCCGTCCCGCCGCACCGCGGCGCGGACCTCGCGGCCGGCGCCCCTCGCCGGTGCCCGCGGACGCGCTCCACCGCACGGCAGTCTGTCATCCCCCGGGCGTCACCCGGCCCGGGAACCACCCATCTGCACGACATGTCCACGCGGGCCGGCAGCACCTCGGCGCACCGCCCGCCCCGTCACGACCGAAGACGTTCCTCCAGCCGCTCGACCTTGCCCGTCAGCTCGCCGGAGCGGCCGGGCCGGATGTCGGCCTTCAGCACCAGGCTCACCCGCCCGCCGTGCCGACCGACCGCCTCCGTGGCGCGGCGCACGACGTCCATGCACTCGTCCCACTCGCCCTCGATCGTCGTGAACATCGCGTCCGTGCGGTTCGGGAGCCCGGACTCGCGCACCACCCGCACGGCGTCGGCGACGGCCTCGGTCACGGACTCGCCGGAGCCGAGCGGGGAGACGGAGAACGCCACGAGCATGCCTCCCACCCTGGTGCAGGACCCCGGCCCGCGTCCACCCCCCGGACGGCTGCACCGCACCACCCATCCGCCGCCGCGTCCGCTCCGAACCACGGGTGCGTGCGGACCTGCGCGCACCGTCAGCGGGGACGCAACCCCGGGAGGAGACAGATCACATGAGCCAGTCGGCCAACCGCCTCGTCGGCGGCATCTTCGGCGCGGTCTACCTGCTCGTCGGCATCGCGGGCTTCTTCGTCAGCTCCGGGGCGGCGTTCGCCGGCACCGAGGGCGGGACGCTGATCCTGTTCGAGGTGAACCCCCTGCACAACATCGTGCACCTCGGCATCGGCGCCGTGCTGCTGGGCGCCGCGGCGGCCTCCACGCGCGCCGCGAGGACCGCCAACACCACGGTGGGCGGCGTCTACCTGCTCGTGGGCCTGCTCGGGCTGTTCCTCGTCGGGTCGTCCGCGAACATCCTGGCGCTGAACGGCGCCGACAACGTGCTCCACTTCGCCAGCGCCGTCCTGCTGCTGGGCGTGGGGCTCGGCGCGGACCGCACCGCCGAGGCGGGGACCACGGCCCGCCGCGCGGCGTGACCGCCCGCCGGCCGGCCGCGCCCCGGGCGGCCGGCGGAGCGCCCG